>CAZACH010000044.1:0-11411 GCA_964483275.1 uncultured Sphingomonadaceae bacterium
TCAGCCTGATCACGGTCTTCGGCGCCGTCGCCGGAAGTCACGGATGGTTTATCTTTTAGAATTTGTCGGGTTTGGACGGCACCAGCCCGCTCCCCTATCCGGCCACCCATAGAATATTGCCGTTGGGTGGCCGGGTGGGGGAGTGGGCTGGCGTCGATCTACTCGCCCGGCTGGCTTAAGCAGCCGGAGACAGGGGCCTGCCCGTCTCATCGGCCATGGTCCCGTTGTTCGACATCCTTTCCGCATCTTGTCGCCGCCGCAACTGCGCGGGCTGTTTGCGCGTTCGATCATGGAGACCGATAATTATGGAGCGGTAATGAACCTGAATGGCATGGCGGCAATCGTCACCGGAGGGGAATCGGGGATCGGCGCGGCCTGCGCCATTCGCATCGCCGGGGCGGGCGCGGCCGTCACGATCACTTATCTGCGCGAGGGCGGCGCGGCGCAGGCCGTCGTCAAGGCCATCGAGCAGGCGGGAGGCCGCGCGCTGGCGGTTCAGACCGACGTAAGCGAGGAGGCGCAGGTCGGGGCTTTGTTCGCGGCGGCGGAACAGGCTTTCGGCCCCGTGTCGCTGCTCGTCAATTCAGCCGGGCGCAACATGGCCGGGGTGCGCATCGCGGATATGGCCCTCGGCCTGTTCGATGGCGTGGTCCGGGCCGATCTTTACGGCCCTTTCCTGACGTGCCGGCAGTTCGTGCGCGGTCTTGAGGCCGCCGGGGCGAAGGGCCGCATCGTCAATATCTCCTCGATCCACGAACGCGCGCCGCGGCCCGGCGCCGTGGGCTATGATGCCGCCAAAGGGGGACTCGCCCAACTCACCGCGACGCTTGCGCTTGAGCTGGCGCCCAGGGGAATCGCGGTGAACGGCGTCGCGCCGGGCATGATCCTGACCCCCATGAACCAGAGCGCCATCGACCATCCCGACGAGCTGCGCGCCAAGGAGGCGGCCATCCCCTGGGGGCGCGCCGGCACGCCGGAGGAGGTCGCCGACCTGGTCGTTTTCCTGCTGTCGCCGGAGGCCGACTATATCACCGGCACGACGGTCGTGATCGACGGCGCCCTGTCGCTGACCGTGGCGCTGGGTGCCTGACATGGTGACTTATGCCGTCGAGGGTCTGGAGGCGGTCACGGTCGACAGCGCCGGTCCCAATGGTCGGCTTGCGGGCTATGACCTGATGAGCCCATTCGTGTGGACCGAGGGTAAACGCTATCGCCTGCTCCTGCGCGCCCTTCCCCGGCCGCTCGGGATCGACGATCCGACCGGCGTCATCTGGTGCGGCGATTCCAGCGACGGCCTGTCGTTCGTGATGCGGGCGGAGCCGTCGATCGTCCCCGGTCCCGATCCCGTCGATGCCGGCGGCTGTGAGGACCCGACGGTCGTCCACGGCGCCGAGGGCGCCTATCTGATCTTTTACACCGGCGTCGATGCGAAGCGGCAGCAGGGCGCGCTGCTGGTCGCCGAGGGTCCCGATCTCACCCGCCTCGCCAAGCAGCGCGTGATGTTGAAGGCGCCCGAGGGGGAGGGCAATATCAAGGAAGCCACGCTGGCACAGGCACCGGACGGGCAATATCACCTGTTCTACGAATATGCCCGGGACAATGCCTCGCGGATCGGAATGGCCGTGGGACCGAGCGTCGAGGGGCCGTGGACGGTCAGGGAGGACCCCTTCACGATCCGCGAGGGCCGGTGGGACAACTGGCATCTTTCGACCGGCCCCATCGTGCAACGCGATGGCGAGGACCCGGTCATGTTCTATAATGGCGCCACCGCCGATGCGCGCTGGCGGATCGGCTGGATCAGCTTCTCGCCCGATTTCTCGCGCGTCACCGATCGCGGCCTCGAGCCGTTGCTGATCCCGCCGCCGGCCGAGGACCGGACCGCCACCGATATCGCCTTCGCGGCCTCGTGCCTCGTCCAGCGCGAAGGCATCTGGCTCTATTATTCGCTGGAGGACCGGATGTTGAGACGAGCGCTGGTCCGCAGATATGAGCGGGCCGGTCCCCGGCTCTAGGTGAGCTAGAATTTGTCCGCTTCAGGCGGAAGCGGCACCAGCCCGCTCCCCCACCCGGCCACCCACGAGTGTACCCTTGATGGGTGGCCGGGTGGGGGAGCGGGCTGGTGCCGCCTGAACCGGACAAAACTCTAGGACGGATCACCCTTCAGCGATCCGCGCTGGCGGCCGAGAGAAATCGCGCCATGGCCTCGATCGTGCGCGCGGAGTCCGGTGTCCCCGGTTGCAGGATCGGCCAGACATGCGGGAGCGCCGGATAGACGGAGAGTTCCGCGCGTCCCCCCTCGCGCGCGACGCGGCTCACGAAATCGAGCGTATCGTCGCGCAGCACCTCGCTGCCGCTGACGGCGGCCCACAGCGGCGGGAAGGCGTGGAGGGACGGGTGGAGGAGCGGCGAGGCGAGGGGCGTGTCGGCGTTTCGGCCGGCGAGATAGGCGGCCGCCGCTTCGCGTGCCGCATCGGCCGAGAAGGCCGGGTCGCTGTCCGCGCAATCCGTGTAGCTTGCCGCGCCGACGCCGAGGTCGAGCCACGGCGACAGCAGGGCGACGGCGCCGGCGGGGCTGCCGGCGTCACGCGCCAGCAGCGCGAGCGAGCAGGCGAGGCCGCCCCCGGCGGAATCCCCGCCGAGCAGCAAGGGTGGGCCGCCCTCATCGCTCACCGCGCGATAGACGGCGGCGAGGTCCTGGAGCGCCGCCGGGAAGGGATGCTCGGGCGCGAGGCGATAGTCGGGCAGCAGGACACGGATGCCGGCGGCGACCGCAAGGCGTGAGGCGAAACCGATCCATGTCCGTGGCTCCCCGAGGCGGAAGCCGCCGCCATGGGCATAGACCATGGTCGCGCGCGCGTGCGGCGCCGCGACGCTGATGCAGGGGATTCCGGCGATCGGCGCTTCGCTGACCGCCGCGCGGTCGTCCACGATCTGAAGCGCGTCGAGCGCGCGCATGGCGTCGCGGCGGGCAAGGAGATCGGCGGGCGCGGCGACACCGGCCGGCGGGTTCGGCAAGGCCCATGCGTCGGAAGATGTCATATGTCGGGTTCCCCGGTTGTGCGCGTGCCGCATCACAAGGCGACCGGGCCGCCCTTTGCAAGCGCCATTCCGGCAACATAAGTCGTGGATAATGCCGGAAATGGCATCAGGCTGTTGCCGAGAATGCGGATAGACAGCCCGCGCGGGCCTGCGCAGTATCGCCGGAGATCGGGCCGGGAAAGCCGGCTCGGGGGGAGGACGATACAAGCGTGCGAATGGCGATCCGGTTCAGCCTGAGAAACATGTCCGTGGGCATCCGGCGCGCATGAACGCGCCCGCGGCGGCCGAACGTCCGGAAACCGCGCAGCCATGGCCGAAGCCGGCGATGTCCTGGTATGTCGTCGTGGTCCTGCTGGTCGGCTATTCGCTGTCCTTCGCCGATCGCATGGTGATGAGCCTGCTGATCGCGCCCATAAAGCAGGATCTCGGCATTTCGGACGTGCAGGTCAGCCTGCTGATCGGTTTCGCCTTCGCGACCTTCTATGTGCTGATGGGCTTGCCCTTCGGCTATCTGGCCGACCGGATGAACCGGCGGAACATGGTCGCGGCGGGCGTGCTTGCCTGGAGCGTGGCGACCGGCCTTTGCGGCATGGCGGGCGGCTTCGCGCCGCTCTTCCTGGCGCGGATGGCGGTCGGCGCGGGGGAGGCTGTGCTGGCGCCGTGCGCCTATTCGTTGCTGGGCGATTATTTCCCGCGCGAGAAGCTCGGGCGGGCGATCTCGGTCTATGTCGTCGGCAATCCGCTCGGCACCGGCCTTGCGCTGGTGCTCGGCGGGGCGTTGCTCGCGATCGTCACGGCGCCCCCATTCGTCATGCTGCCGCTGCTGGGGGAAATCGCGTCATGGCGCGCGGTGTTCATCGGCCTGGCGTTTCCGGGGATCGCCCTCGCCCTGCTGATCATGCTGACGGTGCGGGAGCCGATGCGCCGCGGCGCGGGCCGGGGCCGGCCGGGCGGCGGCCAGCTGACGGAGAGCTTCCGCTTCATGCGCCGGCACGGCCGGACCTTCTTCTTCCAGCTTGCGGGAACATCGCTGCTGTCCGCCTCGGTCTATGGAACGATGGCCTGGATTCCGGCCTTCCTGACGCGAACGCACGGGCTGCCGGCGGTCGAGATCGGCTTTTACTATGGGCTTATCCTGGGGATCGCGGGCGTCGCGGGGTTGCTGGTCAGCGGCGTCTGGGCGGATCGCCTGATGGCGCGCGGCGTGCTCGATGCCTATCCGCGCGTCATGATGTGGGCGGCGGTCGCGGCGGTCGTGCCGATGGTCGCGGCGCCGCTGGCCTCAGGCGCAACGGGCGCGCTGGCGCTGATCGCGCTCGGCGTGTTCGCGACCGGCGCGACGACCGGCGTGTCGGCGGCGGCGGTGCAGTTCATCACGCCGTCGCGGCTGCGCGGACAGATGGGCGCCATCTATGTGCTGCTCGCCAGCATCGCGGGCATCGGCCTCGGCCCGACGACGGTGGCGTTCCTCACCGACTATGTGTTCGGCGACGAGCAGGCGCTGCGCTATTCGCTCGCCGCGATTTCCGCCGTCACCCTGCCCGGCGCGGTGCTTTGCCTCGCCCTCGTTCTGCCTTATTATCGGCGGAGCGCGGTCGCCAATGAAGGCGATTAGCAGATGAGGTGAGGATGACGACATATCCAGGGCGGGCGCGGCGCGAACGCGGGCGTGTGACGGGCGCATGAACATCCGGCGCCTGCGCTGTTTTCTGGCGGCGGCCGAGGAAAGCAATTTTGGCCGCGCGGCGGATCGCCTGAACATCGTCCATTCGGCCTTTTCCCGCCAGATCCAGCACCTTGAAGCCGATCTGGGCGTCGAACTGTTCATCCGCTCCGGGCGTCGCGTCACCCTGTCCGACGCCGGGCGCTTCTATGCCGGCAAGATCAGGGCGGTGCTGACGGCGCTCGATCAGGCGAACGAGGACCTGCGCAGCATGGGCCGCCGCAAGTCGGCACAGATCCGCATCGGCCTTCAGGAAAATATCGGCAGCCGCGCCGCCATCGTCCTGCTGCTACAGAAGGTGGCGCAGTCGCTGCCCGACATCACGCTGAACTATGTGCCGCTGAACTCGCGCGACCAGCCGGATGCGCTGGTGCGCGACGCGATCGACATCGGCATCATCTATGGCGATCCGATGATCACCACCGGGCTGCATCACATGCTGCTCGGCACGGACCGCTACGACATCGCGATGGACATCGGCCATCCGCTGGCGGCGCGCGACAGCCTGCGGCTTTCGGATCTGGCCGACGAGAATTTCGTCCATATCGCCCATGGCACCAATCAGGGGCTGCAGGATGAATTGATGACGCGATGCCAGCAGCTGGGATTCTCGCCGCGCATCGTCCAGCGCGCGCCGAGCGTCAGCGGGATCTTCGCCCTGCTGGCGACGCATGTCGGCGTGTCGTTCATGCCGCGCCTGATCAGCCGGCCGGAAGATATCGTCGTGCGGCCGGTCGAGGACCTCGACGTCGAGATACCCGTCTCGCTGATCTGGGGGCGGAACGTCGTCAGCGATCCGGTGCGCCGCTTCATCGACGTGTTCACCGCCATGGTGAATGAAAGCGGCGCTCTGCCCGACGGCATGAAGCCGCCCGTCCATGGCCCGGATCGGCCGCTGTTCGACAGCCTGGGGGCCGGCGCGGCATAAGGTCGCCGCTCCGGCCGGGACCTCAGGCCTCGGCGTGATCGCCGGTTCGTGCATCCTTGAGGCGGGGTGGCACGGCCATGATGTTGGCGATGGTGAGGCCGCCGTCGGCGGCCAGCATCTGGCCGGTGACATAGCTGGCGAGCGGGGAGGACAGGAACACCACCGGCCCCGCAATCTCCTCGACCTGGCCCCGCCGCTGCATGGGATGGGCGCTGCGGGCGATCTGGTCGCGCCATTCCGCCGTGTCGGGCAGGCGCGGCGTGATGATCGACCCCGGCGCGACGGCGTTGACGCGGATGCCGAGCGGCGCCCATTCCGTCGCCATTGATTTCACCAGATGGATAAGCCCGGCCTTGGCCGCGCCGTAGGGCGCATGGCGGGGCGCCGCCATGACGCCGCTGACGGAAGCGACGACGGTGATCGCGCCGCCGCGGCCGTCCTGCTCGCGGCGGGCCGCGAACGCCCGCGCCGCGAGGAAGACATAGCGGATGTTGATGCGCTGCTCCATGTCCCACTGCTCGCCCGTGGTTTCGAGCAGCGGGCGGAAGGCCGTCGAGCCGACGACCGTCACCAATATGTCGAGGCCGCCGAACGCGGCTTCGGCCTCGGCCATGACGCGCTCGAGCTGGTCGTCCTCCAGGATGTTGGCCACCAGCGGACAGGCGTCAACGCCCGTCCGCCGGATCCGCTCGGCGATCGCCTGGGCGCGTGCGTCCTCGACATCGACGCACACGATCCGGCAACCATGCGCCGCCATCATCAGCGCCGTGGCCTCGCCGATGCCCTGGCCCGCCCCGAGGATCAGGGCGGTCTTGCCTTTCAGGCCGAACGGATCATCCATCATCATCCCCTTCGCGCGGTGTTCACAGATTGACCGAGAAGGTCGCGAACAGCCGGCGAGAGGGCTGATATTGCCGCGCCTGGTTCTCGCTGCCGAGCAGGTAATAGACCTTGTCGGTCAGGTTGGAGCCGCCCACGGTGAGCGACCAGCGGTCGTCCTCGCTGCGATAGCCGGCCCGCGCGCCGAGCAGGCCGAAGGCATCGCTCTTGTTGTCGATCGAATTGACGACGTTGCGGAACGCGCTGCTCGAATAGCGATAGTCGCCGCCGATGAAGAAGGTGCCGGGCAGGTTGCCGAGCGACGTCTCGTAATCGGCGCCGATCAGGAAGCTGCTGCGCGCCAGATGCTTCAGCCGGTGGGCATAGTAAAAGCCCGGCGGCGGGGTGAGATATTTGTCCTTCATCAAGGCGAGGTTGCCATAGATCTGCAACCCGCGGGTCGGCCGCAGCGAGCCTTCAAGCTCGATGCCCTGGATGCGCGCGTCGGATGCCGCCACCACGGTTTCGCCGGCGACCACCAGTGTCGCCTGCAGATTCTCGTACTTCGCGGAGAAGGCCGACAGGTTCAGCGTCAGCCGGCGGTCGAACCATTGCGACTTGATGCCGGCCTCGTACGAAGTCTCCGTCTCATTGTCGAATTCGAGCGCGAGATTGGCGAGCGTGCTGGGGCTGGTGTTCGCCCAGCCGGCCGCGCGGTAGCCCTCCGAATAGGAGGCGAAGACCATGATGTCGTCGAACTTGTAGCTGACCCCGAGCTTGGGCGTGAACTTGCTGGCCTTGATCTTGCCGGCATAGGTCAGGCTCGGCGTCGTGTCCGCGGCGGTCGTGTAGATCGCGCGGTCGACGCTCTTGCGGTCCCACGACATGCGGCCGCCGAGCGTGAATTCCAGGCCCAGCAGCGGACGGACATAGACTTCGCCATAGACCGCGTAGGAGTTGGTCTTCTGGGTGTCGTCATTGACGCGCGGGCTAGGCGGCGTCGTGAAGCCGGAGACGATCTGCGAATAATAATCGGAATCGATGTCTTCGTAATAATAGAACAGGCCGGCGGTGTAGCCGATCATGTTCTCGCCGTTGGAGCTGATCTGGAATTCCTGCTGGAACTGCCGCTGCTCAAGCCGGTTGCGCAGGTTGACCTGCAACGCCGGCGCGGGCTTGCCGTAGAGGACGCTGGCGAAGACGTCGCGGAAACCGCGATAGCCGGTCACCGACTTCACGGTCGCGAAGTCCATGTCATAGCTGATCGTTCCGGCGATCCCGGCGGAATCATATTTCGGCTCGTTATAGTCGAACGGCCCGATATAGGAGGTGTAGGGGTCGCCATAATAAAGCGGGCAGCGTTCGAACTGGCCGGCGCTGACATTGCCCGGCACATATTCGCCGGTGGCGGAGTTGAACACCATGCCGGGCCGGGTGCCGAGCGAGCCGCAATCGGTCGGCGTGGTGGACTGAAGGCCGGAGCGGTTATGGGTGTAGTCGGCGACCAGGTCGACCGTCAGCTCGTCGACGGGCTGATAGCGCAGCGCGGCGCGATAGTCCTGCACGTCGCGCGCATTGCCCCTGAGGCCGGTGTCGCGCCCATTGGCGTCCATCAGCCGCATATAGCCGTCTTCCTTGTGGCTCTGCGCGCTGACGAGCAGGCCGAGCTTGCCGGGGACCAGCGCCAGGTTGAGCGAGCCGCGGAAGGTCGCGCGGTCGTAGCTGCCGAGCGTCGCCGACAGCGATGCCGAATTGTCGTTCAAATTCGGCTTTTTCGTGACATATTTGACCGCGCCGGCGGTGGAGTTGCGGCCATAGAGCGAGCCTTGCGGCCCGCGCAGCACCTCGATCCGCTCCATGTCGACGGCGCCGAGCATCGAGCCGATCAGGCGGCCGACGAAGACGTCGTCCAGATAGATGCCGACGGTCGGGTCGACGTTGAAGCCCGTATTGTCGATGCCGATGCCGCGCAGGAAGATCTGCGATGCGGAGGAGGAGGTGGTGGCTGCTTCGACCGTCACGTTGGGGACGAAGCCGCTGAGCGCGCGAACGTCCGTCACGGCGCGGCTCTCCAGCGCCGTCGAGCCGACGGCGGTGATCGTCGTCGGCACGTCCTGCAACGTCTCCGTCCGCTTGCGCGCGGTCACGACGATGTCGGCCATGCCGCCGGCATAGGAATCCTGCGTGGCAACCGGCGCTTCCTGCGCCATGGCCGCGCTCGCCGGCACCATGGCGCTGACGATCAAGGCACCCTGTGCGGCGCCGATCAGCGCCAACTTCCTGATTGCAGTCATGTTATTCCTTCCCTGGATTTTTCGTGCCCGATTGCCGGGTCACGGCGCTGTTACATCAGTCGGCCAAGTCCCGGTAGCAGCTTTTCCGCCAAACGCATTCCGGACCGCCTGCCCGGATTCTTCCGTGGTTTCGGTATCCACCCGATCCATGCCGTGTCGCAATTTCGGATGATGCGCCGGTTACAAGACCTGACTTGCCACCTACTCTGATTATGACCCCCGCTTCTGATACTTTATTTTCTCATTGAATTTCTTGGGAGCTGATTGCACAAAGATGCCCCTCCACCTTTATCGAGCGGATAAATACCCGGATAGCTGAAGTCTATTGTCTATTCGGCACATCCTAATTGCCATTTTTGATAACAAGCGGCGGCTTCTGCACTTTTCGTGACCGGACGGCGGACCGCGCCCACAAGGGGAGCAGCATGAAAGAGGATCTCTTGCGTTTCGATGGTCAGGTGGCCGTGGTCACGGGGGCGGGCAACGGGCTGGGGCGCAGCCATGCGCTGCATCTCGCGGCGGCGGGGGCGGCGGTGGTGGTGAACGACTATGGCCCCGACGTCGGCGGCCTTGGCCATTCGGCGGCGCCGGCGGATGCGGTCGTGGCGGAAATCCGGGCGCGGGGCGGCACGGCGGTGGCCAATCACGACGGCGTGCATCATCGCGAAGGCGCCGAGGCGATCATCCGCGCCGCGATCGACGGCTTCGGCCGGATCGACATCCTGGTCTGCAACGCCGGCATCTGGAGCATGCAGCCCTTCGCGGAGACGGACGACGCCATCTGGGACCGGACGATCGGCGTCCACCTCAACGGCACCATGTATACCAGCCGCGCGGCCTGGCCGCATATGTGCGCGGCGGGCTATGGCCGGCTGGTGTTCACGGCAAGCTCCGGCGGCCTCTACGGCAAGGGCGGGCTGACCGCCTATGGCGCGGCCAAGGGCGCGATCTATGGGCTGATGCGCTGCCTGGCGTTGGAGGCGGAGGATCGCGACATTCGCGTCAATACGGTGCTGCCCGGCGCCGCGACGCGGATGGTGTCGGCCAAGACCGCGTCGCTGTGGGAATCACGGCCCGGCCTGGGCGATCCCGCGCATGTGACGCCGCTGGTCGCCTATCTCGCCAGCCGTGCCTGCCCCGTCACCGGGCGGGCGTACAGCGCCGGGGGCGGCTATTTCGCGCGGGACGAGGTGATGCAGGGCGCGGGCGTGCGGCTGCCGATCGACCGGCCGATCACGGTCGAGCAGATCGCGCGGCACTGGGAGGCGATCAGCGACCTGTCGCGGCCGACGACCTATGATGATGTCATGGCCTATGGCGCGCGCATGTTCGGCCTGGAATAGCCGGCGCCTGCCTTGCCGGAAGGCGCATCAGCGTCGCCGCTCTTGCCGAAAAGAGCATCAGGACGGCGCTGAACAAGCAATGGACAGTCGCGGAAGCGGTTCGGCATGAGCGGAGCTAATAGTCCAGTGCATCAATGGAGAGCGCGGCAATGGCAAAATCCACCTCGGCTGCCCTGGCGGGCGTGACGGCCTCGACGCCCGACGCGGCGCAGGTCGATCGTGCCCTGGCGCAGGCGAGCATGAACGTGCTTCGCCTCGCCATGCTGCAAATGACCGATGACCCGGAACTGGCCGCCATCCCGGTGGTGGAATCCGGGATCCGTGGCGGCGCCCTCATCGCCTATACCATCCCGCCCGAATATCATGAACTGGTGCGCGCCAAGGCCCGCGCCTGGCTGCTTGGCCGCGACCCCGCCGATACCGTGCCGCCGCCGCCGTCACGGGCGCGCGCCGAAGAGCTGATGACCCTGTTCGCCGGCACGGCGCTCGGCGCGAATGACGTCGCGTTCGGCTATGAGGAACTGGCCTTCGACGATTTCCCGCGCGACGTGTGCTGGTCCGCGCCGGACAAGGCCGCAGCGGCCGCCGGCTACAAGGTGGTGGTGATCGGCGCCGGCATCAGCGGCATCGCGGCGAGCGTGCAACTCAAGCGGCTGGGCATTCCCTATGAGGTCTATGAGCGCAATGCCGACCTCGGCGGCACCTGGCAGACGAATAAATATCCCGACGCGCGCGTCGACACGTCCAGCTATCTCTATCAGTTCAAGTTCGAGAAGAATTATCCCTGGTCGGAATTCTTCGCGGCGCGCGACGAGACGCTGACCTATCTCAACCATATCGTCGACAAATACGGCCTGCGCGACGCGATGACGTTCGATACCGAGCTGGTCGCGGCGCAATGGCTGGACGACCGGGGCGTCTGGCGGCTGGAGCTGCGCGACGGGCAGGGCGCGTCGCGCACGGTCGAGGCCAATATTGTCATCAGCGCGACCGGCCTGTTCAACAAGCCGAAGCGCCCCGACATTCCGGGCCTCGACAATTTCGAGGGGCGGGTTTTCCATACCACCGAATGGGATGAGGGCTTTGCCACGGCGGGCAAGCGCGTCGCGCTGATCGGCACCGGCTCCACCGGCGCGCAGCTGGCGCCGATGGTGGCGCAGGACGCGGACTATCTCGCAATCTATCAGCGCACCCCGGAATGGGTGATGGCGTTCGAGAATTACAAGATAAAGATGACGCCGGAGGTGCGCTGGTTGTTCGATAAT
>CAZACH010000045.1:0-11226 GCA_964483275.1 uncultured Sphingomonadaceae bacterium
GCAAGATCCGAAGCAGATCTTACAGGCAGGTGCGGACGTCCTTCGACAGGCTCAGGACGAACGGAGCCTGTGCAGCGCACGCCTCCCAAGGCTGTTAACCCAGCCCTAAAACTCCTGATCCTTCCGCAGCGCGTGGGTATAGTCGCCCCACTGCACCTCCTGCGTGTCGCCCCAGCCCTTGACGCCATCCAGCGTCCATTCGGTGAGGCACAGCCAGGCGAACATGTTCGGCCAGCCCGTCCACGGCAGGGTGGCGATGATCTCGCCCTTGATGTCGTAATCCCGGCCCCAGCGATCGGTGAACGAGATTTCATGGCGGAGCGGCCGCAGCGTGACGGGGTCGCGCCGGGTGATCTTGGTGGCGTTGGTCAGCCGCGACAGCTCGCCGTCGCGGCAGAGCCAGCCATCGTGGATCATCTCGTCGCGCGACACGTCGAACAGGCCCTTCCAGTCGGGATCGCGGTCGGGATCGTCGAACGCCGCCAGGTTCCAGGACAGCTTCTCGCCCGCGAACACCGCCGTCATCCAGGTGAAGGGCGGCGCCGCGACAAGCCCCTCGGTGCGGAGTTGCCCCCATGACCGATCGCGCATGCCATAGCTGTCGACCTCATAGGTCTTGCCGCGCAGGGTCAGGCGACCCTTGTTGTGCGTCGCCTGATCGAAATGATTCTCGCTGCCGCGCATCACCGGCGGCGAGAAGCCCGTGACGGTGAGGTCCAGCGCATTGCCGCGCGCCGGATCGTCATAGGTGATGCGGATCTTCTCGAACGGTTCGATGATCTCGACATGCAGGCCGTTGGCGAACGTCATGTTGCTGCCGTCGCCAAGCCCGCTGGCCGACGCGAAGGCGGGCACGTCGAGCAGTTCGGCGGAAATCATCGACTTCTTGTGGCCACGCGCGACGCCGATGCCGGCGGTGACGACATTGAGGTTGGGATGCACCCAGATATGGATCTGCGAATAGATCCGCTCCTCGGGAATATACCAGAGATAGGCCCAGGTTTCGGTCAGCGTGTCGCCGGGGATCGTCGCCTCGGGGTGGAACAGCTCGTCCTTGGCGCTCCACTTGCCGAACCGGGCGGCCTCCTCCAGGCCGCGATCGCCTGTCCATAGCTCCTGCTTTGGCTTCATTATTACCGTTCCTTCCGTGGTGATCCCCGCGCGGCCGGGCAAAAGCTGCCGGCGACACGCGCCTCTGTATCGTAAGGCGGATATGCTACACGGCGAGGATGCCATGCGTCCAATCGGCCGAACGCAAAGGAGAGCAGTGACCATCCCGTCTTTCACCCATCCCCGGATGGTCGCCGCCGCCGACCCGGAGCGCACCGCCATCATCGTCGCCGAAACCGGCGCGCGGCAGAGCTATGGCGAACTGGTCGAACGATCCGACCGCGCGGCGCGCCTGTTCGCCGCGATGGGCATAAAGGCGGGAGAGACCATCGCGATCCTCGCGGAAAATCACCTGCGCTATGCCGAGCTATGCTGGGCCGCCAAGAATTCCGGCCTCTATTATGTCTGCGCCAGCACGCATCTGGATGCCGGCGACCTCGCCTATATCATCGGGAATAGCGGCACGCGCCTGCTGCTCGTCAGCGCCGCCATGGCGCCGGCCGCGAAGGCGGCGCTGGCGCTGATGGACCATCCCCCAGAGGCCATGCTGATCGACGGCGAAGAAGCCGGCTTCCGCTCCTATGAGGCGGAGGTCATGACGCATCCGGCGGAGCCGCTGCCCGGCCGGACCGCCGGCGCCTCCATGCTCTATTCGTCGGGCACGACCGGCCGGCCCAAGGCGGTGCAACCGTCGCTCGGCCTCTGCAAGCCGGAAGACCCGCCGCGCCGCCAGAAGATGCTGATCGAGGTCTTCGGCTTCGGCCCGGACACCGTGATCGTCACGCCCGGCCCGGTCTATCACGCCGCGCCGGGACGCAAGATGATGGCCACCCTGCGCCTCGGCGGCACCGTGGTGCTGGTGCAGAGGTTCGAGCCGGCGACCCTGCTCGACGCCATCGCCACGCATCACGCCACCCACGGCTTTTTCGTGCCGACCATGTTCGTGCGCCTGCTGCGCCATCGGGAGGCGGGCCATCCCATCCCCGACCTCTCCACCATGCGGTGGGCGATCCATGGCGCGGCGCCCTGCCCGCCGCCGGTCAAGCAGGCGATGCTCGATTGGTGGGGGCCGGTCGTCCACGAAATCTATGGCGGGACGGAGGGCATGGGCCACACCGTGATCCGCGCCGATGAATGGCTGGCGCACAAGGGATCGGTCGGCAAGCCGCCCGCCGGATGCCGGATGAAGATCGTCGACAAGGCCGGCCGCGAGGTTCCCGCCGGCACGCCGGGGCTGATCTTCATGTCGAACGGCAACCGCTTCGCCTATCATGGCGATGCGGGCAGGGCCGCGGCCGCGCAGGACGCGGAGGGCTTCGCGACCTTCGGCGACATCGGCTATCTCGACGAGGACGGCTATCTCTATCTCACTGATCGCGAGAGCCACCTGATCATCAGCGGCGGGGTGAATATCTATCCGCAGGAAGCCGAGAATGTCCTGGTCGAGCATCCCGCCATCGCCGATGTCGCGGTGATCGGCGTGCCCGACGCGGAGTTCGGGGAAAGCGTCCTCGCCATCGTCGAGCCGGTCATCTGGCCCGCCGATGCCGAGGCGCTGTCGGCCGATATCATCGCCTTTTGCCGCGCACGGCTCAGCCCGATGAAATGCCCCCGCGCCGTCGATTTCGTGCAGCGCCTGCCGCGCACCGAAATGGGCAAGATTCGCAAGCGCGACCTCAGGAAGCAATATTGGGCGGGGCGCGAAACGCTGATCGGATAACGACCGGCACAATCACGGGAAGCGCGAACAGCCCGATCCATCCGATCCGGTGCAGCCGATATCGATTCGACGACGCCAAGGCGCCGCACGACCCGTCGGGATCGGCGGCGGCCCTGGGCCGTTTCCTTATCGCGCGGCGCTGGCCGGCAGATCGGTGAGGTCGATGTCCACCCGCCGGATCGTGCCGGTGAAATGGCCGCCATCCGCATAGGCGGAGGTCACGGGCATCCCGCTGTCCTTGCCGACCTCGAAGCCTTCGCCCTGCGCGACCATATTGATGTGGTTGGGGAAGCGCGCGGATGCGACCTGCTTGCCGCCGACCTCGATCGACACGTCCGCCACCCGCGAGTCCTTGCGATAGACCACGGTATAGCTGAGCTTGGCATCGCGCCCCGCTGCCAGCGCCTCGGACGACTGGAGACGGTAATTATGCTCCGGCTGCTGCGAATAGGCGTGGACCACGGTGGGGCGGCCATTGTCCAGGAAGAAGCTCCAGCCGCCATAAGGGTCGCCGACAGCGGCGATCACGCCGGCGGCGCCCTTGGCGGGAATCGCGAGATCCGCCGTCAGCTTGAACGAATGGGTGAAGATCGGCGGCGCGACACCGCGTTCCAGCGCGTCGGTGACGCCCCAATAGGTATAGCGGGCGCGCGGCGGATTGTGGGCGACCAGTTCCGCCTCGGCCCGCGCCGCGTCGATCTTGTTGTTGACCGGCAGCACCTGGTAGCGCCTCGCCTCGGCCAGCCACAAGGCGCGCATGTCCCGCAGCTTGTCGGGATATTGGGCGGAGATGTCGGTCGACTGGCTGAAATCCTTGTCGAGATTGTAGAGCGCCCACTCATAGTCCTGCGGCGGCACCGGCCGACTCGCATTGGTGACGACCTCCAGCGCGGCTTCCGGCGGCACGGTCGAGGCGAACCAGCCGTCCTTGTAGATGCCGCGATTGCCGATCTGCTCGAAATACTGGACGCGCGAGCCGGCCGGCTTGGCATTCGAGGTGAACGTCGCCTCGAAGCTGTGGCCATCCATCGGCTTCTGCGCGACGCCGTTGACCACGCTCGGCGCCTCGATGCCGATGGCGTCGAGGATGGTCGGCACCACGTCGATCAGGTGCTGGAATTGCGTGCGGACCTGGCCGCCGGCCTTGATCGCGCGCGGCCACGACGCGACCATGCCGTTGCGGATGCCGCCCAGATGCGAGGCATGGCGCTTGAAATAGGAGAAGGGCGTGTTCGTCGTCCATGCCCAGCCGATCGGATAATGGCCGCGCGAGTCGGGGCCGCCGAACTTGTCGAGCTGGGACAGGAGCCACGCATCGGATTCGGGCTGCTGGTTGACGAGGCGGCCGGTGTCGTCGCTGGTGCCGAACGGCCCGCCTTCCGAACTGGCGCCGTTGTCGCCCTGGATGAAGACAATCAGCGTGTTGTCATATTGGCCGATGCGTTTGAGTTCGTCGACCAGCCGGCCGAACTCATGATCCTGAAAGGCCAGTTGCGCCGCATAGACTTCCATCAGCCGCGCGGCGACCTTCTTCTGGCCGGCCGTCAGGCTGTCCCAGGCCGGCACGATGGCGGGGCGCGGCGTCAGCCTGGTGTCCGCCGGCACGATGCCCTTGGCCTTCTGCTCGGCGAGGATCTTTTCCCGCCAGGCGTCCCAGCCGGCATCGAACCGGCCCTTGAACCGCGCGATCCATTCGGGCGGCGCCTGCAGGGGCGCATGGGCCGTGCCCGGCGCCAGATAGATGAAGAAGGGCTTGTCGGGCGCCGCCGCCTTCTGATTGTGCAGCCACTGGATGGCATCGTCGGTCAGCATCTGGTCCAGCACCACGTCGCCGGTCCTGGCCGGCAGGCGCTGATGGTCGCGATAGAGGGCCGGCGTCCATTGATCCGTGGCCGAGGCGACAAAGCCGAAGAAATATTCGAAGCCAAGGTCGCTGGGCCAGGAGTCGAACGGACCGGCGGTCGAATTCGCGGTTACGTTGATGCCATGATGCTTGCCGAAGAAAGCGGTATTATAGCCGTTCCCCTTGAGGATCTCGGCAACGCTGGCGGTCTGGCGCGAGATTTCGCCATAATAGCCGGGGAAGCCCTGCGCGAATTCGGACAAGGCGCCCATCCCGGCATTGTGCGCGTTGCGGCCGGTCAGCAACGCCGCGCGGCTTGGCGAGCACATGCCCGTGGTATGGAAATTATTATAGCGCAGGCCCTCCGCCGCCAGCTTGTCGAGGGCGGGCGTCGGGATCAGCCCACCGAAGGTCCCCGACGCGGCGAAGCCGACATCGTCCGTCATCACCAGCACGACATTGGGCGCATTGGCGGGCGCCTGCACGCGTGCCGGAAACACCGGCCGCGAGCTTTCCAGCGTGTCGCCGACCACGCCCGCGAACGGGGGCGTGGGCTGCGGCAGCACCGGGCCATTGGCCGGTGCCGCCAGGGCGGGCAGGGCCGGAAGGACGATCGCGGTTGCGCCGAGCAGTCGCGCAAGGGCCTTGGTGAAGCTCAATATCCCCTCCTTAGGTGCCGATGGACGGCCTGATCATTGTCCGAACTGGTAGGACAGGCGGAGCATGACCTCGCGCCCGCGATTGACCGCGCCGAACCGGTCGCCATATTCGCCCGACCCGAGCGGCCCGCCGGTGAAGGACACGTCGCTGGTCTGCATATAGAAGAATTTATTGGTGAGGTTGCGGCCGATCACCGCGATCTCCCAGCGATCGTCCGCCTCGGCGAGACGGGCGGTGGCATCGAGCAGCGCATATTTCGGCATCCGGCCACGCGGCGCCGAGCTGGCGTCGGTGAGGAAGCTGCTGCTGTACTTGCCGTCGACGGAGAGGCCGAGCTTCAGGCCGTCGGTGAGCGGGGTTTCATAGTTGATGCCCGCCATCAGGTTCCATTTCGGCGCGCGCGGCAGTTCGGTCCCGCTCAGATCCTGGTTGCGGTCGGTGAGGTTGCAGCCGTCGGCCGCGGTCTGGCCGTTATAGCAGGGCGCGGTCGCGAACGAGATGTAGCGGCCGCGATTATAGGCGGCCGAACCGCTGAGGCTCAGCCCGTCGACCGGCGTCTGATAGTTGAGGTCGAGTTCGACGCCGCGGATGCGGACGGTGCCGGCATTGCGGATGCTGCTGATCGTGTTGACGAAGTTGGTGATCTGCAGGTCCGTGACCTTATAGGTATAGGCCGCGAAGTTGAGGCGCAGGCGCCGGTCGAACAGCGCCGTCTTGATGCCGGCCTCGAAACCCTTGATCGTCTCCTGATCGTAGCTGAGGTCCGCGCCGTCGAAGAAGGCGGTCGAGCCGGAATTGAAGCCGCCGGACAGGAAGCCATGCTTGTACGAGCCGAACAGCGTCAGATCCTGGTTCGGCCGGTAGGACATGGTGAGTTCCGGCGAGAAATCGTTCCAGCTGTCCTTCGAGATGAGCGGCGTGACGACATGCGCCGGGTTCGCCGGGTCGATCGGCGCGTTATAGGGTCCGCCAGCGGCACCGCCGGCCATCGCCGCCGGCAGCAGGCTGCCCGTGCTCAGCACATAGGGAAGCTTCTTGGTCTCGCGCGAATAGCGGCCGCCGGCGGCGATCTCGACCGTCGGCACCGGATTCCAGGTCATCTGGAGATAGGCCGAATAGGCGCGGCCGTCCTGGGCCAGGCGATAATTGTTGAGCTGCACCGGCATCCGGTACGGCAGGGCGCCGAGCGTCAGGGCGGGACCGGCGAGCTGGAGCGCCTGACCCGACGGCTCGGCCGCGAAGATGAAGGTGTGCGAGCCGGTGGAGGCGTGCGTGTCCGAGAAATAGACGCCGCCGATGAAATTGACCGGCCCGTCATAATCGGTGGCGATCCGGAATTCCTGCGAGAATTCCCGATCCTTGAACTGGTTGGTCGAAGGCAGGGCGACGGTATAGTCGCCCTCGAAATTGTCCGCCTGATTGAGGTCGACCCAATAGAAGCCGGTGACCGAGGTCAGCCGGATGGAATCGGCGACGTCCCAGTTCATTTCCAGGCCGCCGAGGAACTGGCGCTGGCGGCCCCAGCCGCTGTCGCCCTTGAAGTTCGGATCGAGCGTTCCGACCACCGGGCCATAGCCCGGATGCATGTAATTGCTGTTGGGCCGGCAATCGTCGACGGCGCCCGACTGCGGCGCGCCGCCCGGACAATCGACGAATTGCTGGTACATGTTGGGACCGTTGAACTTCGACTGGGCATAGCTCAGCTTCAGCCGCGCCTCGAAATCATCGGTGGGGTCGAACTTCAGCGTGCCGCGCACCGCCAGATCGCGCGTGCGCGGACTGCGCCTGTGGTCCGGCTCCAGATAGGCGCCGGCGGGGGTCTGGTCCTTGAGGAAGCCGTCCATGCCCGAGACGGCGCCCGCCACGCGCAGGCCCAGCGTGTCGGTCAGCGGGCCGGAGATATAGCCCTCGCCGCGCAGCTCGCGCGCCACGAACTCATAGCCGACGCTGGCCTTGCCGCGCCAGTCGGGAGTGGGGTCGGCCGTGCGGATCGAGACGATGCCGGCCGGGCTGTTCTTGCCGAAGAACAGCGCCTGCGGCCCCTTCAGCACCTCGACCTGCTCGATGTCGATGTCGGTCATGCGGCGCACCGAGGACTTCGCGATCTGGACGCCGTCGATGTTGAACGACACCGCCTGGTCGCCAAAGGGGTTGGCCTCCGGCCCGGCGATGCCGCGCAGCGAGATGTTGCCGCCCTGGACCGCGCCGCCCTGGGCGCCGATCAGCAATTGCGGCACGACGCGCGAGATGCCGTCGAGGTTGGTGACGGCGCGACGCTCCAGCTCGGCCTTGCCGACCGCCGAAACGACGACCGGCACCGCGATCAGCGTCTCGCTGCGCTTGCGGGCGGTGACGACGATCTCGCCCTCCGAGCGGTCGCTCGCCATGCCGTGGGCGGAGGCGTCCCCGCCGGCCGGATCGGCTTGCGCCATGGCCCCGGAACTCGTCGCCAGAAGCAGTGATGCCAGAAACATCTTACGCCCACAAACCACCTTATTTCTCCCTTTTCCGCTCTTTTCATGAAAGCATGTGACTTAACGCGGTTAAAGCTAGTGACTTAATCCGTCAAGGCGTCAATGCGGTTGCGAGCCATAAGGGCGCTTCCTATGAAGCCTCCATGTCCGCCCACCTCCCTGCCCCGCGCGAAACCGCGCTCTCAACGTCAAAGCTTCGGCTGCTGCTCGCCGCGGAGGAGTTATTCGGAACGGAAGGGATCGCCGGCGTTTCGCTTCGTGAGATTTCCCGGCACGCCGGCAACCGGAACGTTTCCGCCGCGCAATATCATTTCGAGACAAAGACCGGATTGATGGCGGCGATCATGGAATATCGCCGCCCGCAAATCGACAGATACCGCGAAAACCTGTTCAAACGCCGCAAGCTGTCGTTTGACACGATCAGCGCCGAACAGATTATCGACATCATAAACCGCGGCCTTTTCTTTCAGAAAGACGCCGACGGCCAGCGAACCTTCGCGCGATTTCTCCGCGCATTGTTGCTGGAGGATATTTTCAGCGAACTCTGGGCCACGGCGGCGGTAACCGCCCCTTTCACCGCCAGACTATATGAGCAGCTTCGCCGGAGCGTTCCCGCCATGCCCGACCGGATATGGGAGTTCCGACGCAGGCAGCTGGGCCTGTTTGGCACGATCGCGATCGCCGATCATGCCAGGGCGCGGCGCAGTTCCGGCCTATCCGACGAGGCCTTCCTCGCCGAGCTGGCGCGGATGATCTCTGCCGGGCTGAAGGCGCCGCAATAGCCCGGCGTCAGTATCCGCGCCGTGCGCCGTGCCTCAAGGCGTGCGGGACGGCAGAGGCTCGATCTTCACCGTCACCTTGTCGATGCGGCCTTCGGGGAAGGCGAAATAGCCCCGGTCCGCATAGCTGTCGTCGGGATGGCCGCCGGCGTCCCGGCCGATCTCGAATCCCGACAGGGAGGTGAGCAGCGTGTCGGCGGACGTGATGTTCGCGCTGGCAACCTGCCGGCCGTCGACGAACAGACGGCCGGTTCCGCCCTGGTTCGACGTGCGGTCGAAGCGATAGGAAACCTGCCTGACCCCCGCGAGCGAGACGTCCGGCGCGCTCACCGACGTGATCGTCCCCAGATCGTTGAAGACGAAGGACAGGCGACTATCCTTCACGAAGAAGGAATAGCCGCCGAACTGATCGCCCGACGCGAGCATCGCGCCTTCCTCGCCGCCCTGCATGCCGTTGAGGTCGACGCTCATCGTATAGCTCGCCCCGCTGAGGACCGGCCCTTCCTGGCGCATGAAGATCGGCCCTTCGGGATAATAGACATAGACCGGCCGCTGGTCGCGTTCGGTCTTGAAGCGGGCGGTCTTGTACTGGCGGCGCGGATCATTGGGCAGCATGAAGCCGTCGGTGATCGGCGCGCCCATCAGCGGCAGCACGCCATATTTGCCAGCCTCGGCCCACCAGCGGGATTGCAGGTCGGCGAGAAGCTCCGGGTGCTTGGCGGCGACATCCTCGCTGCCCGAAAAATCGGTGCGCATGTTGAACAGGTGCCATTTGTCCTGTTCATAGGGCGTGCCCCGCTCATGCTCGGCGACGGCGCGCCAGCCGTCATGCCAGATGGCGCGCTGGCCGCGCAGCTCGAAATATTGCGTGGCGCGCGGCGCGGGCGCCTTGGGGTCGTTGAAGGTGCCGTCGAAGCTGCGGCCGGCCATCGGGATCTGGGCAATCCCCTTGTAGCTTTCCGGCATCGACAGCCCGGCCAGCTTCAGCATGGTCGGGGTGACGTCGACGGCGTCGATGAACTGGTCGCGGACCTTGCCGGCCTGCTTGATGCCCTTGCCCCAGTGGATGATGAACGGCGTGCGCGTGCCGCCGTCCCAGACGGTGGTCTTGTAGAAGCGGAACGGCGTGTTGCTCGCCTGCGCCCAGCCCGTGGGATAGTTTTGCGAGGTTTTGGGACCGCCGAACTCGTCCATCCGCGCCGCCATCTCGTCAACGCTTTCGGAGCGGACGGTCAGCGTCTGCAATTCGTTGAGCGTGCCTTCGAGCCGCCCTTCGACGCTGCCGCCATTGTCGGAAAGCAGCACGAAGATCGTGTTGTCGAAGCGGTTCGACTTCTTGAGGAACGCGATCAACCGGCCGATCTGGTCATCGGTATGTTCCAGCATGCCGGCATAGGTCGCCTGGAAGCGCGTGAACACCTCGCGCTCCTTGGGGCTGAGGCTGGCCCATGGCTTCACGTTCGGATCGGACGGCGTCAGCTTGGCGTCGGCCGGCGCGATGCCGAGTTGCTTCTGCCGCGCGAGCCGATCCGCGCGGGTCTTGTCCCAGCCCTTGGCGAAAACCGGGATATATTTTTCGATATAGCTTTCCGCCACCTGATGCGGGGCATGGCCCGCGCCGAACGCCAGATAGAGGAAGAAGGGCCGCTCCGGGGCCACCGCGGTCTGGGTGGCGACATAGTCAATCGCCTTGTCGAGCAGGTCTTCGGAGAGGTGATAGCCCGGCTCGAAACGATGCGGCACCAGCGTGTTGTCGCGCACCAGATCGGGCGTGTACTGATCGGTCATGCCGTCCAGGAAGCCATAGAACTGGTCGAAGCCCCGGCCGAGCGGCCAATGGCTGCGCGACGAATTCACCATGATCGGATTGAGATGCCATTTGCCGACCGCGAAGGTCCGGTAGCCCGACTGCTGGAGCACTTCCGCGATGCTCGCCGCCGCCGGGGTGATGCGATGCTGCCCGTTGGGGAAGCCGTTATTCATGCTCGCGACCGTGCCCACCCCCACAGTGTGGGAGTTGCGCCCGGTCAGCAACGCCGCGCGGGTCGGCGAGCAAATCGCCCGTGTATGGAAGTTGTTGTAGCGCAGGCCGCCCTGCGCCAATGAATCCATGTTCGGGGTCCTGATCTCGGACCCGAAGGATCCGAGATCGGAAAAGCCGACATCGTCGAGCACGATATAGACGATGTTGGGACTGCCCGGCGCCGGCGTCGCCTCATTTTCGAAATATTGGGTGGAATCGACATCCGTTTTTCCCAGAATCTGCGCGGCGCCATTGTCGGCCGCCGGCGCGGCGCCCGCGACGCCCGCCTGCAACATCGACAAAGGTAGCACCGCCCACAAGGCGCGCAGCCGCGCGGATTTGAGAAAAGAGCGCATCAGTTCATCCTCACCTGTCGTTCGAAAAGCGCGTGCCGTTACCGGCCCTAGAAGCGCACGCCCGCCTGGACATAAACCTGCCGCGGCGGTCCCGGCGTCCGGGCGCCGCCCTGCGGCGAGGGAATCCGGGCGAGGTCATAGTTCCGGTCGGTCAGGTTATCGCCGAACACCGCGAGCGAATATTTGTCGTCGGCGGAGGTCCAGCCGAGGCGCGCGCTCAGGGTCGCCCGCCGCCGCTCCTTGAACAGGCCGCCCGGATCA
>CAZACH010000046.1:0-11198 GCA_964483275.1 uncultured Sphingomonadaceae bacterium
CGGTGAGCGAGTTCTCCAGCCGCGCGGCGTCGGTGCGCACCTGCCCTCGGATCACCGGCTCGCCGAGGCGGCCGGTGGCGTCGGCGGCCACCGTGATCGGCCCGCTCAGGTCTATGGTCTCGATCGCGGTCAGCCGCCACAGCGTGTCGGCGGGGCCGTTATAGCGAAGCTGGGCGAAGAGCGGGGCGGCCAGCAGCCGCTGTCCCAGGGGCTCGTTACCCTGCGGTATCGGGGAGATCAGCGCCTGCCCCCGGCCCACCACCTTGCCGTCGGACTTTATGACCGTGCGGAGCGCGGCCCGGTCGCCGCCGAGCACCGCGGCCAGGCCGAGGTCGACCGGGCGCGAGGTCAGGACCAGGCCGGAACGAGTGATGCCCTGGACGGTCAGATTGGCGCGGCCGCTCGGCGTGCCGCCCTCGGGCTGGCTGAACTGGGCGGTGCCGGTCGCCTGCCCGCCAAGGCCGAGGCGCGCGCTGACGAGATCGAGCAGGCTGAGCGGCATCTTGTTGAGCCGCGCGTCCAGCGCGGCGTCGCCGCCGAACCGGCCGGAGATCGCCGCCGTGCCGCCCGCATAGCTGATGACCGTGGAGGCCAGCCGCCAGCCGTTCGCATCGCTGGTCAGCACGGCGGGGCGGGCCAGCCGCAGGGGGCGCTTGTCGAGCGTACCGCCGGCGTTCACGACGATGCGCTCGGGTGCAAGCTCGGCGGACCCTTGCAACTCGAACGGCGTGCCCCGCCGCCCCGATGCCGAGGCGGTTATCGTGCCGCGCCCGGCGGTCATGCTGGCCTTGACGTCCATCCGGCCGATGCGGATGTCGCCGCGCGACAATCCGGCGCCGCGCGCGGTGCCTTCGATGCCGATGCCGGCGGGGTCGAGCAGCATGACGCCGTCGAGCCTGCCGACGCCGACGCGGACGGGCGGCGTGCCGGGGAAACTGGCGCGCCTCGCCTGGAGATGCGCCTCGATCCGCTGGACGCCGGCCTGTGGCGACAGGAGCAGCTCGCCCGTCACGCCGCCCTCGGACAGCGCCAGAGACCCTGCGAAAACGCCTTCGACGGAGCGCAGCCGCCCGCGCACGTCGATGCCGGCGACGTTGAGACGCGCGACATCGACGGTGAGGGGCGCTTCGGCCGGCGTGTCGAGCCGGCCATTGGCGGTGAAGGGACCGAGCGTCGAGCGGCCCTCGGCGGCAAAGCGCCAGCCCTCGCCATCGGGATCGAGCCGGCCGGCGACATCGGCCAGTCCCATGCCCAGCCCCGGCCGGGGCAGGCGGAGCGCGACGGTCGGCCGGCTGATGTCGCCGTCCAGCGCCATGGTGACGGGACCATAACGGTCCTGGTCGCCGGTCGCGGCGATCTCGAACGTGCCGTCGACGCGGCGAACGCCACGGCCGGACAGGCGGATCTCCGGCGCCGTCAGCCGCAGGTCGTCGAAGATGATGCGCATGTCGGCGCCGCGCCGCAGGCGGGCGTCGATGACCGGCAGGCCGCCGGCCAGCGAACGGAAGAAGGCGTTGTCGAGCCGCCGCACCACCGCCCGCGCCGTGCCGGTCAACAGCGTGCCCCGGCCCTCGCCGGGAACGACCCGCAGCCGGCTCTCGACATCGACGATGCCGACGCCGGGGATCAGGTAGCGCGCCATGGTGCCCAGCAGATTGACCTCGAAGCGGCCGCTGTTGAGGTCGATGCGGACGCCGATGCGCCCCTTGAGCTTGTCCGACGCGGCATTGAGCGCGTTGCTCGACAGCGTCGGCCAGCTCAGGTGGAGCGGCCCCTGCACCCGGAGGTTGGCGAGGATGCCGCCCGCGACATCGCCGACGCCCGTCACCCGGCGGGCGTTCATCAGCACCGGGATCAGCTTGCGCTTGCCCGCAAGTTCGGCGCGGCCGGTGACGCTGACCTGCTCGAAACCCGTATTGTCGAAGCTGACGAAGGGGCTGGTCGCGCGATAATCGACGGTGGGACCGGCGAGCGGCCCGGCCAGCGTCGCGACAAGGTGAACCGGCTTGCCGCCCATGTTTGGGAACAGCGCCGGCGAGCGCAGCAGATGCGCATTGACCTGCAAGCCCTCGAAACGCGCCTTGCCGAGGTCGACGATGCCCGCCCCGTCGATGGTGACGGCGGCGGAGCGCAAGGACAGGCTGGTGTCAAGGCGGCGCTTTTCGAGCTTGCCGGCGGCGGTGATCAGGATGCGCGGCGCGGCTAGCCGCTGCACCTTGCCGCGCGTGACCTCGGACAGGCTCGCGACGCCCGACAGGGTGAAGCGGCCTTCCCGCATGGCGAGGCGCAGGTCGAGCAGGCGGGTGTCGCCATAATCGGCGGCGGCGGTGCCGTGCCAGGACGACCATTTGCCGTCGCCCGAAACCACCACGTCGAGCGGCTGGTCGAGCTTGGCGGCCTTGACGATGACGCCGTCGGCCGGCGCGGTCAGGCGGGCTTCGAGGTCGAAGCGATCGCGGTCCGGCTCGGCGTCCAGCTTGACGGCGACGCGGTCATTGCCGTCGACCGTGCGGCCGCCAAGGTCGATCAGGGCGCGGCCGTCCCGGATGTCGGCATGGCCGATCAGCGCAGCGAGGCGCGGCTCCCCTGCCACCTCTGGGCCGATCCAGACGCGCTCCAGCGCGAGGCGGCCGACCCGGATGTCGAAGCCGGGCAGGATCGACGCGCGCGGGCCGGTGGAGCGGAGGTGGGGCAGCCGGTGCAGGCGGACGAGCGGACTCGACAGCTCGCGGACCTCGAGCCGGTTGTTCATCCAGGCCAGCGGGCGCCAGTCCAGCGTCAGGCGCGGCGCTTCCAGGAACAGGCCGTCCGGGTCGGACAATTGCAGGCCGCGCAGGGTCATGCGCCCATAGACCGAGCCGTCGATGCGGCCGATCTTCACCCGCAAGCCGGAGCCGGGCGTCAGCTCCGCGATGCGGTCGACCAGGAAACGGCGGCCGGCGTCGGTGTTGATGCCCGTCACCAGAAGCGCGGCGAACAATGCCAGCCCGGCCAATAGGCCCGTCGCCCAGACGAGCAGGCGCGCGGCCAGCGGCCAGCGGCGGCGCGGCGGCGGTTCGTCGTCCGGCGGGAGGTCCCATGCCTCGGACATTCAGAAGGCCTGGCCCAGCGACACATAGACCGCGATCCGGCTTTCGCCGGGCTGCCGGTCGAGCGGGGTGCCGACATCGACGCGGATCGGGCCGAAGCTGCTATAATAGCGAACGCCGAGGCCGGTGCCGAAACGCATTCCCGAGAAGGTCGGGTAGGTCGAGGTGTAAAGCTGGCCGGCGTCGAGGAAGGGCACCACGCCGAAATTGCCGAAGCGGATGCGCGCCTCGATCGCCGCTTCGGCCACGCTGCGGCCGCCGATCGGGTCGTTGGCCGAATCGACGGGGCCGATGCGCTGGTAGCCGAAGCCGCGCACCGACCCGCCGCCTCCGGCATAGAAGCGCCGCGACGGCGCGATGCGGTCGCGCGGCGCGCCGATGATCGACCCGGCGCGGACGCGGCCGGCCAGCACATATTTCTCGCTGCCGAGCGGCAGATAGGCGGAGGCGTCGACCTGGGCGCGCGCATAGGTGAAGGCGCTGCCCTGCAACGACACCTCCGGCGAGACGCGCGCCGACAATCTGAAGCCCTGCTTGGGGTCGAGCAGGTCGTCCGACCCGTCATAGGCGAGGCGGCCGGGGGCGGCGCCGATGAAGAAGGTGCGCCGCCGGCTGAGGTCCTGCGACACGTCGGTATCGCGTTCGCTGGAGGCAAGCAGTTCGAGGCCCAGCGAATAGACCCATTTCTTTTGCCAGATGATGTTGGTCTGGCGCTCGACCGATCCCGCCACGGTGACGGTCCGGGCGTCGTAGGCGTCGAGATTCTGGTGCTGGGCGGCGACGCGGCCGAGCAGCACCTGATCGCGGCGCAGCCAGTTGGAGCGCTTGACGTCGGCGGCCAGCATCTGCTCGCGCGTGCCGCCGATGGCGCGGAAGGTCACCGCCCCCTCGGGCTTGAGCAGGTTGCGGTGCTGCCAGCTTATTTCGGCGCGCGCGCCTTCGCCGGTGCCGTAGCCGACCGTGCCGGCGATCGTCTTGACCGGCGCCCTTTCCATCGACACGCCGATGTCGACGATAGCGCGGCCATCCTCCGCCGTGCCGGCCGGGATCGGGTGCAGATTGACCGAGGCGACCAGGCCCGTGGCGATGAGGGCGCGGCGCAGGTCGTCCAGCTCGGCGGGATCATAGTCGTCGCCCGCGTCGAAACGGGCGATCAGGCCGACATGGCGCGGGCCGAAGATGCGCCGTCCCTCGATGCGGATGTCGCCGAACACGGCCCTCGGGCCGGTCTCGACGCCGAGCGTCAGGCTGGCGCGCTGGGTGGAACGGTCGACGACGATGTCCGGCTCCTCCACCTTGGCGAAGGCATAGCCCGCCGCCGGCAGGGCCAGCGCGAAGGCGGTGTTGGCGGCCAGCACCCTGGCGGCATCGACCGGATCGCCGGGCTTGATCGCGAGCCGCGCCGCGATCGCCGCCTGATGTTCCGGCGCGATCCCGGTCAGCCGGATATCCTCGAAGGTGTAGCGCGTGCCGGGAAGGGCGCGGATGCGGACGGTGACGTGGTTGCCGCCGTTGCGCGCCGCCACGATGTCATATTCGACATTGGCGTCGTAATAGCCGTGGCTGGTGAGAATGGTCTCCAGCAGGCGTCGGTCCTCGATCGCCCGCCGGTCGATCTGCGCGGCATTGGCCGCCTCGCCGCCGCTGCGGTACAGCGCCGACAGGGAGCGGAACTCGCCGGGCGCATTCTCCAGGCCCGGGCCTTCGACGCCTTCGACGGTGATGCGGTAGTCGCTGGCCACGCTGAGCGCCACCGGCGCATCGCCGGCCGTGTCTGCGCTCGCATCGGGTGTCGCGAGATCGGCGAGGCCGTCCGTGGCATCGACGGCGGGCGGCGCGTCCGGGTCCGGCCAGTCCAGGCCGATGTCGGGGAGCGGCGCCATCGGCGTGTCCGGCAGCAATGCGGTATCGTCGGCGGCGGGCTGCGCCTTTGCCCCCTCCGGGCCAACGCCCCCCAACAGCATGGCAACCGCCAACATGCCAACAACCCGCATGATGACACGATCTAGACGAGGCCGGCAGCCAGCGCCAGAGACGGCGGCTGCCCGTGGCGCATGTTACCGATGTTCCGGCGCATTTCGCCCGTGCGCCGGCGATACGGGGGCGCGATGGAGCCGATCATGGTGGAAGTTTGCCGGACGAACTGGCATGAGGCGCGCCATGCGTGACCAATCCCCCATCGGCTGCCTGCTTGCCGCCGCGATCCTTCTTGGCGCCGCCATCGGCCTGATTGTCGGAC
This sequence comes from uncultured Sphingomonadaceae bacterium, assembly GCA_964483275.1. Taxonomy (GTDB): domain Bacteria; phylum Pseudomonadota; class Alphaproteobacteria; order Sphingomonadales; family Sphingomonadaceae; genus JBBCJR01. The sequence goes on from CAZACH010000046.1 coordinate 5,329, forward strand.
AGCAGACGATCGGCCTGCTGTCCGGCCTTGCGGTCGGCATCGTGATCGCAATCCTGCTGTGGTGGCGCGACCGCGCGCGATAGGCGGGGGTCAGCTGATCCGGCGGCCGGCCCAGATCACCCGCCCGATCACCGTCACCGTCTCCGGATCGCAATCGGGCCAATCGGCATAGGCGCTGTTGTCGGACTGGATGGTGAAGCGCCCGCCGGCCGGATTGACGGCGATGCGTTTGACCACCACCGCGTCCTCGACGCGCAGCACATAGATGCCGTCGCGCAACCGCTCCGCCGCGTCGGAACTGTCGACCAGGATGTCGTCTCCGTCCGACAGGGTCGGAAACATCGAATCGCCTGACACCTGAACGACCGACAGGGCGCTTGGCGGGCTGCTGGTCAGCCGCCTGAGCGAGCGGCGCTGGAAGGGCAGGGGCGCCAGGGCGGGGTCGTCGCCGACGAGCGTGCCCGGCCCGGCGGACGCGCCGATGCCGAATTGCGGGATCAGCACCACATCGCCGGCCGGGGGCGCGGAAGCCGCCGCCTTATATTCGACCGGCGCGGGCGGGCTGGACCGATCGCGCAGCTCGCTTTCGTCGATCCCGAAATAACGGGCGAGGATATGGCGATCCTCCTCCGCCAGGCGGCGCGGAACGCCCCGCTTGATGAATTGCTGGATATAGGCCGGATTGCGGCCGAGCAGCCGCGACAGCGAGGCATAATCCTCCCGCCGTTCCCGGATCAGCGCCTCAAGTCTCTGCCGCGCCAAAAAATCCCTCATCGCCTGCTCATTCCATCAACGATGTTTTAACCATCTTGATAGGACTAGACAAGTAGGAAAATGCCTTGAAAAAGGAATGAACCCTGATGAGAGGAATGTCGATGACGATGTTGTCCAAAATCGAAGCTTATCTGCGCCGTACCGGCACGCGCCCGACCCGTTTCGGGCGCGATGCGGTGAAAGACCCCCGATTCGTGCTGGATTTGCGCCGTGGACGGGAACCGGGTGCGCGGACCTGCGCCCGCGTTCAGGCGTATCTGGAGCAGGTGGAAGGGGGGCGCGCGCAATGAGGCCGATGCTGCGTCCCGCCCAGTCGGCCTTGCTTCGGGCGATCGGCCAGTGGCTGGATATCGAGCGCAAAAATAGGGATTTACCTATCCTGCGCGTCGAGTCGCTGACCAGTGAGCCGTGGCACAGCGCCACCTTCAATGGCGAGCGTCATAATATGTCCATTCGCGTCGAAGGTGTTCACGCGGTGTCGAGCGCGGCCTTCATCGCCGGGCGGCTGGGCGAGGCGGAACTGATCGTGCCCGGACAGATCGTCGCGGACGTCAATCTGGTCCGGCAGGAAACCGTTCTGGACGCATGCGGCGCGGCGTGCCTGATGGCGTTCGAGGTGCTGACGGTGGAGGAGTGAGCGGGAATTGGCCGGACGATTTTGCCCGGCGCCGCCCGGTGGACGACCGGACGCATATCGCCTGTATGTCAGGGGCTTACGGAGGAATGGCGGGAAAGGCCCGACAGGGCGGGTTTGTTACGGTAACGACGATCCGAGCCCGATCGGCAGGCGAGCGGTGTTGGTTCGGGGGATGAATGGACCTATATGGCCCGAGCGGCGTTCATTCGCCGTGCGGGTCGTCTGACGATTTATGCGGGGCGCGCCTTTTTTGATAATGTCACCATGGGGTAGGAATATGGCCTTTGAACTTCCGCCGTTGCCGTTCGCCAAGGACGCGCTGGCGCCGTATATGTCCGCCGAAACGCTGGATTTCCACCACGGCAAGCATCACAAAGCCTATGTCGACAAGACCAACGGCTTCGTCGAGGAAAAGGGCCTGCAGGGCAAGAAGCTGTCGGAAGTGATCCGCCATGCCAAGCAGGCCGGTGACAAGGGATTGTTCAACAATTCCGCCCAGATCTGGAACCATAGCTTCTTCTGGAACTGCCTGGCGCCAGCCGGCGCGGCCAAGCCGTCGGGCAAGCTGCTGAGCCTGATCGAGGAAGGCTTCGGATCGACCGAGGCGCTGATCGGCAAGCTCAAGGACGAGTCCGTCAACCATTTCGCCAGCGGCTGGGGCTGGCTGGTGCTCGATGGCGGCAAGCTCAAGGTCACATCGCTGCACGACGCCGATTCGCCTGTCGCCCATGACGGCATGAAGCCGCTGCTGACGCTCGATGTCTGGGAACATGCCTATTACATCGACTATCGCAACGCGCGGCCGGACTTCGCCGACAAGGTGTTGAACAATATCGTCAACTGGGATTTCGTTGCCCAGAATCTGGACGGCGAAGGCGTCTCGCGCGCCGATCAGGGCTGATTCGGCCTGCGCTGGTTGTTATTGCGGAGGGGGTGGCGGGTTGTCCTGCCGCCCCCTTTGTGTTGGCGGAGGTCGCCAGGTCAGGCGATAGGCGACGAGCAGGGCGTCGTGATCGGACAGCATCTTGCCGTCGACCGGATCGTCGAACATCGCCTGGATCAGGATCGGGCGGATCCCCACCCGTTGGCCACGGGCATAGCCTTGCAGATCCTGCGTATCGAGCCACGGATCGTCGCGGTCCCATGACATCCGGACATCGCACAGGTCGCGGCGCGCATGGCAGAAGCGGTGCGCCCAGACACCCGGCAGATGCGCTTCCTTGTGGTCGAAGCGATCCGGTGCGTTGCGCGCGTTGAAATCGCCCGCGTAGATCAACGGCCCCCGGCCACGCCAGTCGCGCGCCAGCAGCGCTTCCATCTCGCGCACCTGCTGCTTGTGCGCCTTGACGGAGCGCGCGTCAGGCACGCCGGACGCGCCCCGGCTGTTCAGATGGGTGTTCAGGATGAACAGCGGTTCCGGCATCCCGGGGATGTCGACCTCGACCAGCATCATGCCCTTGTTGGACAGGCAATCGAAGCCGGCGCAGCTATTGGGGCCGAACGGCTCGATGGTGGCCGTGGCGATCGTCTGGTTGGTGGCGAGGACAAGACCCGAATTGGTGATCTTGCCGAGCCGTTCGCCTTTTCCGAAGCGGCGGGCGGCAAGGAACCGCTTGTCCGGGCCGGCGATCTCCAGCGTCTGCGTCGCGCCGCGCTTCGGCCCGCGCACGAAGTTGCTGTAGCCGGCCTTCGCGTAGAGCCGCGAAGCGCGCGGGATAAACGCTTCCTGCAGCAGCAGGAAATTCGGGGGCGCGGGTTCCAGCCGCTCCTCGAAAGCCCGCGCGATCCGCTTTATCGCCGTGCCGGTGCCGGAGCGCACGGGCCAGGGTAGTCCCGCGACATTGTAGATGAGGACGGAGACGGTCGCGCTGTGTTGGCCGGTGTGCGGATCGACGACGATCGGCACCGGGGCCGAGCCATGCTGCGGCAGCGGACGTGGCGTCGGATGGGGTATGCAGGCGGCGGTGAGCAGCAGCAATAACGCGGCGCCGATCAGCCCGCCCGCACCTCTGGCCGAAGGGCGCCGTGGGCGAGCATCGCCCATGCTGCCGCGCGCCGCCGTGCCTGGCATCCGCCCGTCACCCCTGCGGCGGCACCGGGGGCGCGTCTTCCTTGTCGAGCTTGAAGCCGTGGCGCATCATCATCGGCGCCTGCGACAGGGCGAACAATATGGTCAGCGGCATCACGCCCCAGACCTTGAACGCCACCCAGGTGTCGGTGGCGACATTGCGCCAGACCAGTTCGTTCAGTACCGCCATGGCGACGAAGAACCAGCCCCAGTTGCGGGTCAGCTTGCGCCAGCCGATCTCGTCGATGCCGGGATAGGCGGTCTCCAGCACCAGCTTCAGGGTCGGGCGGCCGGTGAACAGGCCGAAGAACAGGATCGCCGCGAACATCGTATAGACGATGGTGGGCTTGATCTTGATGAAGGTCTCGCTCTGCAACCACAGCGTCAGGCCGCCGAAGACCAGCACGAGCGCGCCCGAGAACCACAGCATCGGCGAGATGCGGCCCAGCTTCATGCGCGACACCAGCATGGCGGCGGCGGTCGCGACCATGAAGGCGCCGGTCGCGACGAAAATATCCTTGGCCCAATTGGCGACGAAGAAGATCAGCAGCGGCGCGAAATCGACGCCGAGCTTGAGCAGCGGGGTGGGTTCGGCGGCCCTGGTCTCGGTCATTGACGCACTCCGGCGATGGCATTGGCGAGTTCGGCGGGGTCGAAGGGGCGCAGGTCGTCCATGCCCTCCCCAACGCCCACGGCATGGATCGGGAGCCCGAATTTCTCCGCCGCCGCGACCAGCACGCCGCCGCGCGCCGTGCCGTCGAGCTTGGTCATGACGAGGCCGGTGATGCCGGCGCGCTCGCGGAACACCTCGATCTGGTTCAAGGCATTCTGGCCGGTGGTGGCGTCGAGCACCAGCACGGTGTCGTGTGGAGCGGCCTCGTCCAGCCGGCCGAGCACGCGGCGGACCTTGGCCAGCTCGTCCATCAGCTGCGCCTTGTTCTGGAGGCGGCCGGCGGTGTCGACCAGCAGCACGTCGACCCCGGCGGCGCGCGCCTTTTGCAGCGCGTCGAAGGCCAGCGCGGCGGCGTCGCCGCCTTCGGCACCGGCGACCACGGCGACGCCGGCGCGTTCGCCCCACAGCTTGAGCTGGTCGATGGCGGCGGCGCGGAAGGTGTCGCCGGCGGCGAGCATCACCGAATAATCCTGTTCCATGAACAGATGGGCGAGCTTGCCGATCGTCGTCGTCTTGCCGGAGCCGTTGACGCCGACGACGAGGATGACGTGCGGGCGCGGGAAGGCGGTGATCTCCAGCGGCCTCGCGACCGGCGCCAGCGTCTTCGCGATCTCGTCGGCGACGATGCGGCGCAGGCCGGTGGTTTCGAGCGTGCGGTCGACGCGCTGCTCGCCCACGGCGTCGGCGATGCGGGAAGCGGTGCCGGGGCCGAGGTCGGCGGCGATCATCGCCTCCTCGATCTCCTCAAGCGTCGCGGTGTCCAGCTCGACGCGGCCTTCGACCACGGCCGCGAGATTTTCGGTAAGGCGCTGCGAGGTACGGCCGAAGCCGGAGCGCAGCCGGTCAAGCCAGCTCATGCAGTTTCCTGTCAGCCTGAGGGGTGGGGATGGGCGCGGCGGTCAACCGTCCGTCCTCGACCCCGGTGATGGTCACGTCGAGCAGGTCGCGGCGCTGCGTCCCCGCCGCCCGGATCGGCGCGAAGGCGCGGCCATGGCCGCTGCCGTCATGGCGCTCGACCAGCAGCGTGTCGCGCGTGCCGACCAGCGATTGCAGCCAGCGCTCATGACGTTGGGCGGCGGCGGCCCGCAGCGCGGCGGCGCGCGCCTTGCGGACCGGCACCGGCACTTGCGGCATGCGCGCGGCGGGGGTGCCGGCGCGCTCCGAATAGGGGAAGATATGGCCAAAGACGATGTCGCACGCCTCGATCATCGCCAGGCTGTTGGCGAACATCTCCTCGCTCTCGGTCGGGAAGCCGGCGATGATGTCGGCGCCGAAGGCGATCTCTGGTCGCAGGGCGCGCAGGCGCTGGCACAGCGCGATGGCGTCGGCGCGGCTGTGGCGGCGCTTCATGCGCTTGAGGATCATGTCGTCGCCGGCCTGCAACGACAGGTGGAGATGCGGCATGATGCGCGGTTCGTGGGCGATCAGCTCCAGCATCTGCTCGTCGATCTCGATCGGATCGACCGACGACAGGCGCAGGCGCGGCAGCTCCGGCACATGGGTCAGGATACGCGCCGCAAGCTGGCCGAGGCTCGGCGCGCCGGGCAGGTCATGGCCATAGGAGGTGATGTCGACCCCGGTCAGCACGACCTCCTGATGGCCGGCGTCGACCAGCGTGCGGATGCGGTCGATGACGAGACCCGCCGGGGCCGAGCGGCTGTTTCCCCGGCCATAGGGGATGATGCAGAAGGTGCAGCGATGGTCGCAGCCGTTCTGCA
>CAZACH010000047.1:0-11182 GCA_964483275.1 uncultured Sphingomonadaceae bacterium
TGCCCTTGAACTCCTCGAAGATCACCTCGTCCATGCGGCTGCCGGTGTCGATCAGCGCGGTGGCGATGATCGACAGCGATCCGCCTTCCTCGATGTTGCGCGCCGCGCCAAAGAAGCGCTTGGGGCGCTGCAGGGCATTGGCGTCGACGCCGCCGGTCAGCACCTTGCCCGACGACGGCACCACCGTGTTGTAGGCGCGCGCCAGACGCGTGATGGAGTCGAGCAGGATGACGACGTCGCGCTTGTGCTCGACCAACCGCTTGGCCTTCTCGATCACCATCTCGGCGACCTGGACGTGGCGCTGCGCCGGCTCGTCGAAGGTCGAGGAAATCACCTCGCCATTCACCGAGCGCTGCATGTCGGTGACTTCCTCCGGCCGTTCGTCGATCAGCAGGACGATCAGGAAAACTTCGGGATGGTTGGTGGAAATCGCCTTGGCGATGTTCTGGAGCAGCACGGTCTTGCCGACGCGGGGCGGCGCGACGATCAGCGAGCGCTGGCCCTTACCCTGCGGGCTGACGATGTCGATGACGCGGGCCGACTTGTCCTTGATGGTCGGGTCGGCCTGGTCGAGCGTCAGCTTCCGTTCGGGATAGAGCGGCGTCAGATTGTCGAAATTGACGCGGTGACGGACCTGATCGGGATTGTCGAAATTGATGGCGATGACGCGGGTCAGCGCGAAATAGCGCTCGCCGTCCTTGGGCGCGCGGATCTCGCCTTCCACTGTGTCGCCGGTGCGCAGGCCGAACTTCCGGACCTGGTTGGGCGAGATGTAGATGTCGTCCGGGCCGGCGAGATAATTGGCTTCCGGGCTGCGCAGGAAACCGAAACCGTCGGGCAGCACCTCGATGGTGCCGGCGCCCATGATCTGCTCCCCGTCCTCGGCGACTTCCTTCAGGATCGAGAACATCAGATCCTGCTTGCGCAGCGTCGACGCGCCTTCGATCCCCAGTTCCTCGGCCATCTCGACCAGTTCAGCGGGCGGCTTTTTCTTCAGTTCCACGAGATGCATGACGGTCGGTCCGTGACAGAAAGGGGGATTTCGGGCCTGAGGAGGTCTTGGAAAATCGACGATGGCCGAAAGGAAAGGGACCGTTCGGACAGAACGGCCTAGTTCAGGCTGATAAGCGCGGCCGTCACCCGCGTCAAGCGCAACGCGTCAGGATTCAGAAGGGCCGGACGACCACCAGCACGACCACCACGATGACCGCGAGCGCCGGCACCTCGTTCAGAAGGCGCAGCCGGCGTTCCGTGATCGGGCGCTGGCCCCTGGCGATCTTGCGGCCGAAGCCGATCAGCCAGCCATGATAGCCCGACAGGGCGAAGACGATCAGCAATTTGAGGTGCAGCCAGCCGCCCTGAAAGCCGATATTGGCGGCCAGCATCAGGCCCAGCACCCACACCAGGATCATGCTCGGCGTGACGATGATGTGGCGCAGCCGCCGCTCGCGCTCCTGCCACTGGCGGTCCTCCTCGGAGCCGGCCGCCGCCGCATAATGGTAGATATAATAGCGCGGCAGCATGAACAGCCCGGCCATCCAGAAGATCACCGCGATGACATGGGCCGCCTTGACCCACAGATAGGCGTCGCCAAGCCAGCCGATCATGCCCGATCCCCTCCCCGAAGCAGCGCCACAAGCCGCTCGACATGCGCTACCGGAGTGTCAGGCAATATGCCATGGCCAAGGTTGAAGATATGGGGACGGTCGGCGAAGGCGTCGCGGATGCGGGCGACGGCGGTGTCCAGCGCCGCGCCGCCGGCGATCAGCGCCAAGGGGTCGAGATTGCCCTGCACCGGCATGCCCGCCGGCAGGTTCCTGTCCGCCCAGACCGGGTCGACCGTCTCGTCGAGGCCGAGCGCGTCGATGCCGGTCTCCCGCGCATAGGCCGGCAGCTTGCCGCCCGCGCCCTTGGGAAAGCCGATGATCCGCACCTCGGGGCAGCGCGCGCGCAGGCGGCGGACGATCTCCGCATTGGGGGCGATCACCCAGCGCTCGAACTGCGCGGGCGACAGGCTGCCGGCCCAGCTGTCGAACAATTGCACCGCCTCGACTCCGGCCCTGACCTGGCCCTCCAGATAATCGACGCTGAGCGCGATAATCGCCTCGATCAGCGTGGCGAAGGCTCCCGGATCGCCATAGGCGACGCGGCGCGCGGCGGACTGGTCGCGGCTGCCCTGGCCCGCGACCATATAGGTCGCGACCGTCCACGGGCTGCCGGCGAAGCCCAGCATGGTGACATGGGGCGGCAGCGCGGCCCTCACGCGCCGCACCGTCTCATAGATGGGGGCGAGGATGGCGGGATCCGGTCTGAGGCCGTCCAGCCGCGCGCTGGTCAACGGCGGCGCGAGGCGCGGCCCCTCCCCGGTCTCGAACCATAAATCCTGCCCCAGCGCCTGCGGCACGACGAGGATATCGGAAAACAGGATGGCGCCGTCGAAGCCGAAGCGCCGGATCGGCTGCAAGGTGACTTCGGCGGCGGCTTCGGGATCATAGACGAGTTCGAGGAACCCGCCCTTGTCCGCCCGCAGCGCGCGATATTCGGCCAGATAGCGGCCAGCCTGGCGCATGAGCCAGAGCGGCGGCGGATCGCGTCGTTCGCCGGACAGGATTGCGAGCATCGGCTTGGTCGGGATCGGGTCGCCCGGAGCACTCATCTATTCTTTATTCTCTTATAGGAAGGATGATGAAGATAGTTGGGGGGGTGAATGCAGGGGTTTAATCATCCCACCGGAAATTGCCAACAGCTTGACTCCGCGGCGCATGGAGCGGCCGGCAGAGTCGCGATGCTTCTCCCCATAATCCACAGCCGGGCGATTCATACCGTCCCCCTGTGGAGGACTCTGCCCGCAACCGAAGCGGTGATGTGGACGATCGGGCGGCTTGTAACCGTCCCCAGGGTTCCGCTAGCGCTTTTGGACAGGCTTACCCACAGTTCTCTTGCAACAGGCGCGCGCGGATGATCCGGCTGCATATCCATCTGGTCTCCGATTCCACCGGCGAGACGCTCGAGGCCATCGCCAAGGCGGGGCTTGCCCAGTTCGACGCGGTGGAGGCGATCAAGCATTTCTGGCCGATGGTGCGCTCCGAAGGGCATCTCGAGCGGGTGTTGATGGAGATCGGCCAGCGGCCGGGGCTGGTGCTCTACACGCTGGTCAATGGCGCCGTCCGCCGCAAGCTCGAGACCCGCGCCCACGCCATGGGCCTGCCGCTGGTTTCGGCGATCGACCCGGTGGTCGAGGCGCTGTCCAAGCTGCTCGGCCAGCAGGCGCAGGCCCGGCCCGGCCGCCAGCACCAGCTCGACGAAGCCTATTTCGAGCGGGTCGGCGCCATCCAGTTCACCATCGCCCATGACGACGGCCAGGGCGTCGAGGATTGGGAGCAGGCCGATGTCGTGCTCGCCGGCGTGTCGCGGTCGTCGAAGACGCCGACCTCCATCTATCTCGCCAATCGCGGCTACAAGGTCGCCAATATCCCGATCGTGGTCGAATCGCCGCCGCCGCCGTCCCTGTTCTCGCTCCAGCGGCCGCTGGTCGTCGGGCTGACGACCAGCCCGGAACGGTTGGTGCAGATTCGCCGCAACCGCCTGCTGTCGCTCAACCAGTTGCCGGAAACCGCCTATGTCGATCCCGGCGCGGTCTCGTCGGAGCTGAGCTATGCCCGGCGGATGTTCGCGGATAATGGATGGCCGGTGATCGACGTCACCCGGCGCTCGATCGAGGAGACGGCGGCGGCGATCATGAATCTGTGCCAGGAACGCAATAGCGAAACGACGCTGCCGTGACGCTGGTGCTCGCCTCGACCAGCGCCAGCCGCCGCGCCTTGCTGGAAAGCGCCGGAATCTCGCACGAGGCGCTCGCCCCCCATGTCGACGAGGCGGCGGTCAAGGAGTCGATGGCGGGGGCGAAGCCGCGCGACCTTGCCGACGCGCTCGCCGAAATGAAGGCGGTGAAGATTTCGCGGCGGGTGCCGGGCGCGCTGGTGCTCGGCGGCGATCAGGTGCTGGTGACGGAGGATGGCGCCCTGCTCTCCAAGCCGGATTCGCGCGCCGAGGCGGAAGCGCAGCTGCGCCTGCTGTCGGGTCGGCGGCACCGGCTGATTGCGGCGGCGGTGGTCGCCGAGCAGGGGCGGCCGGTATGGCGCGCGGTCGAGCAGGTGGTGATGACGATGCGGCCCTTGGGCGACGCGTTCATCGCCGACTATCTCGACCATGAATGGCCGGCGATCGGCGGCTGTGTCGGCGGCTATCGGGTGGAGGCGCGCGGCATCCAGCTGTTCAGCCGGATCGAGGGCAGCCACTTCGCCATCCTCGGCCTGCCGCTGTTGCCGCTGCTGGTGTTCTTGCGCGATCGGGGTGTGTTGAAGGCATGACGTCACAATTTGTCGGCAGCGCCGGGGTGATCGGCTGGCCCGTCGGCCATTCCCGCTCGCCCATGATCCATCGCTTCTGGCTCGAAAAGCTGGCGCTTGACGGCGATTACAGCCGCTTGCCGGTGGCGCCGGAGCGATTGGGCGACGCCATCCGCGCCCTCCCCGCGCTCGGCCTCAACGGCGTCAACGTCACCGTGCCGCACAAGGAAACCGTGATCGCGCATCTCGACCGGGTCGATCCCGACGCGGCGCTGATCGGCGCGGTCAACACGGTGGTCGTCGAGCATGGCCGGCTCGCGGGCTATAACAGCGACGTGACGGGTTTTGCCGAACCGCTGGTCGCGGCGGGCATCGCGCCCCGGCGGATCGCGGTGATCGGCGCGGGCGGCGCGGCGCGGGCGGTGCTGGCGGCGCTGGCGCGCTGGCCGGCAGCGTCGCTGATCCTGCTGGCGCGTCGCGAGGCGCAGGCGCGGGCGCTGCTCGATCATTTCGGCATTGCCGGCGCGGTCGAGCCGATCGCGACGGCATCGCTCGAAGGCGCCGATCTCGTCGTCAACGCCAGCCCGCTCGGCATGGTGGGTCAACCGCCCCTGCCGCTGTCGCTCGACGCGGCGGCTGGTGGCGCCACGGTTTACGACATGGTCTATGCGCCGCTCGAAACCGCGCTGCTCGCCGATGCGCGGGCGCGGGGCATGGCGACGATCGACGGGCTGTCAATGCTGATCGGCCAGGCGGCGCGGGCTTTCGCGCTTTTCTATGGCCATGACGCGCCCCGCCGCTTCGACGCGGAGCTGCGCGCGAAGCTGATATCATGATCCTGCTCGGTCTCACCGGGTCGATCGGCATGGGCAAGTCGACGGTGGCCGACATGGTCCGCGCGCTCGGCGTGCCGGTGTTCGATGCCGATGCCGAGGTGCATCGGCTGCAGGGACCGGCCGGCGCGCTGGTCGCGGCGATCGAGGCGCGCTTCCCCGGCACGACCGGCCCGCAGGGCGTCGACCGCAAGCAGCTCGGCGCCATCGTGCTGGCCGATCGCGCCGAGCTGACCGCGCTGGAACGGATGATCCATCCCGCCGTCGAGCAGGCGCGCCGCCGTTTCCTGCGCCGCCACCGCGCCCATCCGCTGGTGGTGGTCGATGTTCCACTGCTGTTCGAGAAGGGCGGCTGGCGGCGCGTCGACGAGATTGCGGTGGTTTCCGCGCCCCTGTGGAAGCAGCGGCGGCGCGTCCTCGCCCGGCCGGGCATGACGCCGGCGCGGCTTGCCCATGTGCTGCGGCACCAGATGCCGGATCGCGAGAAGCGGCGGCGCGCCGACCACATCATCCCGACCGGCGGCACCCTGGCGGAAACGCGGGCGGCGGTTCGGCGTCTGGTCGCTTGTCTCCGGGCGCGGGGAAGCCGATAGTGGTTCCCATGCGGGAGATCATCCTCGATACCGAAACCACCGGGCTGGACCCGGCGAGCGGCCATCGTGTCGTTGAAATCGGCTGTGTCGAGCTGATCGGCCGGGTCGAAAGCGGCCGGACCTTCCACGTCTATCTCTGCCCCGATCGCGCGATGCCGGCCGAGGCGGAGGCCGTGCATGGCCTCAGCGAGGCGTTCCTCGCCGACAAGCCGCGCTTCGCCGATATCGTCGAGGAGCTGCTGGCATTCATCGGCGACGCCAGCGTCGTCGCGCACAATGCCGGGTTCGACATCGCCTTCCTCGATGCCGAACTCAGCGCCTGCGGTCGCCCGCCACTGACCATGGCGCGCGCGGTCGACACGCTGGCGCTGGCGCGCACCCGGCATCCCGGCGCCAAGCATACGCTGGATGCGCTGTGCACCCGCTATGGCATCGACCGCTCGCAGCGGATCAAGCACGGCGCCCTGCTCGACGCGGAGCTGCTTGCGCAGGTCTATGTCGAATTGACCGGCGGCCGCCAGATCGGCCTGGAACTTGTCGGGCATGTGGTCGTCGAACAAGAGATGATGGCGGGCATCAAGCCGGCATCGCGTCCCTTCCGCCCGGCGCGTCCCCACGCGCCGAGCGCGGAGGAGGTCGCGCGCCATGCCGCTTTCGTCCAGACGCTGTCCGATCCCCTGTGGCATCGATACGGCGAGGTTGGTTGACGGGACTATTCATAGGGGCCAAGAGCGCCCCCTTGCTGGATGGAGTGAACGATGGATATCCGGGTATCGGGTCATGGTGTAGATGTCGGCGACGCGCTCAGGACGCATGTCGAGGAGCGCCTGAACGCGATCGTGGACAAATATTTCTCGCGAGCGATCACCGCGCAGGTGACGCTCTCGAAGGGGCCGCACGACAATGGCTTCGTGTGTGACATCGTCGCCCACGTCATGCACGGGCTGGTGCTCAAGGCGTCCGGTGGCGCTGCCGAAGCGCACCCGGCCTTCGATGCCGCCGCCGCCAAGGTCGAAAAGCAGCTGCGCCGCTACATGAGCCGCCTCAAGGCCCGCAACAGCGGCGCCGCGCCGGGCGCGAGCGCGCTGGACCTCAACGCCAACTACACGGTCTTCCAGCACGAAGACGTCGAGGACGTTGCCGATAATCCCCTGATTATCGCCGAAAACCGGGTGGATATCCCGGAGGCCAGCGTGTCGGACGCGGTGATGATGCTCGATCTGCGCAACACCACAGCGCTGCTGTTCCGCAACAGCGGGACGGGGTCGTTCAACATGGTCTATCGTCGTGAGGACGGGAATATCGGATGGGTGGAACCGGGCCAGGCCTGAACCTCGTCTGGCAGCGGTATTTCATCGAATCATGACGACGATCGAAAATCTGCTGTCACCGGGGTCGGTCGTGATCGACCTCAACATACGCTCGAAAAAGCAGCTTTTCATGGCGCTTGCGGAGATCGCGGCGGACCGCATCGGCGTGCCCGCCGCGGATATCGTCGCGGTCGTCAGCCAGCGCGAGCGCCTGGGGTCGACCGGCTTCGGCGGCGGCGTCGCGATCCCGCATGGCAAGATCGAGGGGCTGCCGCGCGCCGTCGGCGTGTTCGCGCGGCTCGCCGAGCCGCTCGATTATGATTCGATCGACCAGCTGCCGGTTTCGATCGTCATGCTCCTGCTCTCCCCGGCCGATGCGGGCATGGAGCATTTGAAGGCGCTTGCCGGGATCAGCCGGGTGATGCGCGACGCCAGCCTGATGAACAAGCTGCGCGGCGCAGGCTCCGCCGATGCCGTCTATGCCCTGCTCGCCAGCGCGGGCGTGCGCGATGCGGCCTGAGCGCCCGCGCCCGGGGGCTGGCCTCGCCCGGACGGTCCGATGACGGGCGCGCGCGGCGCCGCGGCGCATTATCGGGCGCTCGAGTCGCTTTACGCGGCGGCGCCGATCAACGGGCTGTTCGAATCGCGGCTGGAGATTTTGGGTGAAGGCCATAGCCGCATCCATTTCATCGTGTCGCCGAACAGCTTCCACGCGGCGGGCGCCGCGCATGGCACCGTCTATTTCAAGATGCTCGACGATGCCGCCTTCTATGCCGCGAACAGCCTGGTCACCGACCATTTCCTGCTGACCACCAGCTTCAACCTGCTGTTCACCCGGCCGCTCGCGGCTGGCCCGGCGGTTGCGGAAGGACGCTGGATAAACGGCCGCCGGCGCGTGCTGGTCGGCGACGCGAATCTGGTCGACGCCACGGGCGAGGAGGTCGGACGCGGCACGGGCACGTTCATGCGCTCGGGCATCGCGCTTTCCACCCTGCCCGGCTATCGCATCGCCTGATGGACGGTGCGCCACGCCTGTCGGCGGCGGTTCGCGTCTCGGTCCTGCTCAAGCTGGCGGAACGCGCGGGCGGCTTCGGCGCGGTGCTGGCGCGCGGCGATTCGACGGCGGGCGCGATCCTGCTGGTGATCCGCGAGCGTGGCGGAAATCCCACGCTTTTTGAAAGACTTCTGAGCGCAAACGGCGCCTATTCGTGGCAGCCGGGCAGTGGTCCCGACTCCGATGTCGACGCGCTCATCGCGGCACGCCGAAAGCGCGATCCGGACCTCTGGATCATTGAACTGGACGTCGCGGACGCCGCACGCTTCATCGCCGAAACAATCGCGTCGAATTGACTTTGCGGCGCTGCACCTAGATAGGGCGCGCGTTACGTCCTAGCCGTCGGGGGGTGCCGGGTTGTGTTCCGGATCCGGCAGCGAGTCGGGCGGATGGTCCGGGCTGTTTGTTTGTGTGTTGCCCAGCGTACGACCTGCCGACCGCATCTTTGGTGATCTGAATGATTAAGCGACTCCGCGTCGCCATAATGGCGGCGGTGTCCCTTCCTTTGCTTGCGACTGCCGGACCGGCGGTCGGTGAGCAGACCTATATCGCAAGCCTCGACACAAAATTGGTCAGCGACGCCAAGATCGGCGCCTACAGCCAGTCTCTCGATGGTTTGCGGCACAGCGACCGGCAATATGATGCCGCGCTTCCCAGCAAATTTTCAACGCCCCGGCTCGATGCGGATTTCTCCGGCATGGCCAATGAGGGCGAGGTGCGCGGCAGCGCCGCGACCAAGGCGCCTTCCCGCACCCTGAGCCAGGCGGTGTCGTCGATGAAGGGCGAGCAGGGCGAGATGGACGATCAGCTCCATTGCCTCGCGACCGCCGTCTACCACGAATCGAAGGGCGAGCCGCTGGAAGGTCAGCTCGCCGTTGCGCAGGTCATCCTCAACCGCGTCGAATCGGGTCGTTTCGCCGACAGCGTTTGCGGGGTCGTCCATCAGCCCAAGCAATTCTCCTTCGTCGGCCAGAATCTGAAGCGTCGTTCGGCCCCGGCGTGGGACACCGCCGTCGCGGTGTCGCGGGTCGCGCTGCAGGGCGCCTGGAAGCAGGTGGCGCCGGATGCGCTGTTCTTCCACGCAACCTATGTCTCGCCGTCGTGGCGCAACGTGAAGAAGAAGATCGCGGCCGTCGGCATGCACGTCTTCTACCGCTGAGGCAGACTGGCACCTGCCCGGCGGACGGCTTTCGTTCCCCTGATGTTCCTGATAATCAGGACGGGTGAACGTCCCCGACCCCGATCATTGCCTTGATGACGCCCCCCCGGCCGCGCGTGCGGTCGCGCGGGGCGTCTGCCGGCTGTTTTTCCATCTCGACCTGATGTCGCTGTGCGAGGTGCTGCTCGGCAACGGCCGCCGCGCGGATATAGTGGCGCTGGACGCGCGCGGCCGGCTCACGCTGGTCGAGATCAAGGTGTCGCTGGCGGACCTGCGCGGCGACCGCAAATGGCCGGAATATCTGGATTATTGCGACCGCTATTTCTGGGCGGTGCCGGCCGGCTTCGCGCTCGACGTCCTCGATGAGCCATGGTTCCAGCCAGAGCGCGCCGGGCTGATCGTCGCGGACCGCTACGAGGCGGACATGGTGCGCGATGCGCCCTTCCATGCCCTGCCCCCCGCCCGCCGCAAGGCCGAGACCCTGCGCTTCGCGCGCCGTGCCGCCCGCCGGGTGCTGGGGAGCAGCGACCCGCTGTTTGCCGGCACCGAATAGAAGCGGACAGACTCTAAACGCTCGCGGGATGGGCGTAGGGGTCCATTTCCGGATCGCGCTTGCGGCGGAAGACATTCTTGATCGTCGCCAGCCATTTGGGGTCTTGCTTCGCCTCGCTGACCACCGCCAGCACCGGCGCCCCGATCGCATCTTCGAGATCGTCGATGCTGCGCACGCGACGCCCGAGCATTTCGATCAGCAAGGCGAGCCCAATACCGAGCGCGCCGCCAAAGGCCAGCGCGCCGAAGGTGATCAGCGGCATGTTGGGAAAGTCGGGCTTGGTCGGCGCGACGGCGCTGCCCAAGACGGTCAGGCCGGTATCGACGATGTCCGCCTGCAGGCGGAGATCGGCGGCGCGCTGGGCGGCCTTCTCATATTGGTCGCGGCGCAGATCGACGACGCGCTGCAACTGGTTGAGCTTGTCGAGCTTGTCGCGCATCCCGATCACGCGGGCCTTCTGCGTTTCATAGGCGCGATCGAGTTCGCTGACGCTGGCGCGGGCCGCGCCGGCCATGCCGCCCGCCGAGGACGCCATCTGGTTCGCCGACTGCATCAGCGCGGCGCGCTTGCGCACCAGCGCCTGATAGGTCGGGTGATTGGGGCCGAGCGTCTGGGTCGCCTGGGCAAGCTGCTGTTCCACCATCGCCAGTTCGCTGCCCATGCTGTTGGCCGCCATCACCGGCGCGGTGTTGGCCGTCATCGCCGCATTGGTGCGGGCGCTGACCGACTGGCCCGACAGATCGGCCAGCCGCGCGCTTTCGATGTCGGTATTGCCGGCGCCCATGACGATGCCGTTATCCTTTTCGAACTGGGTCTTGGCCGCTTCCGCCAAGGCGAGCTGCTGTTGCGCCTTGTTGGCCTGGTCGTCGAACCAGGCTGCCGACCGGCCCGCCGAATCCTTGGTCGAGGCGAGGCTGACGTCGATATAGGCCTTGCGGACCATGTCCGCGACGATGCGGGCATTGTCCGGCGAATTGGCGGTGTAGTTGATGTCGAGGATGTTGCTGCCGGCGAGCAGCTTGACATCGGTGCCCTCGATGATCTGCTGGGCCAGCCAGCGCCGGATGTCGTTGCCGGCGCCGCGCTCCTGGCTGTGATATTCGGCGATCATCTGGGGATCGGAGGCCCAGCCGAGCTCATCGACCACCTGGCCGGCGACCCGATAATCCTTGATGAGCGCGCCCTGGGTCTCGATATAGTTGCGGGTGCTGCCCGCCGCGATCACCTGCCCGGTCACCGGGTCGGGCTTCAGCGTATCCAGCATCAGGCGGGAACTGGCGACATAGCGGGGTGGCAGGACGCTGCCGACGATCACCGCGACCACCGTGCAG
>CAZACH010000048.1:0-11130 GCA_964483275.1 uncultured Sphingomonadaceae bacterium
GTGGTCGCGAGCTGGTCGAAATATTTCTCGTCAAAGGCGTTCCTGACCCACCCGAACACTTCCCAGCTCTCCTCCGTGCGGAAGCCGAGGCGGAAGTTAGCGAGCGGATAGCCCTTCACGTCAGTATAGGCCGAGCGCGACGGGTTGGACGAGAATTTCGAGCGATAGCTGCCGTCGAAGCCGAAATAGACCTGGCCGTCCTTGCCCAGCACGACCGCCGGCAGATTATATTCGAAGCCGTAGGACAGCGCCCATTTCGAAATGCCGGGCAGCCATTGCCCCGAAATGTCGCAATTGGACGGGCTGATCCCGCCGGGCGTGCCCGGTGCGCTTGGGGTCTGCCCCGGTGCCGGCGCCGAGCCGCCCGACAATTCCGGCGGGCAGGGCGCATCGGTGAAGCGCACATATTCGTGATCGGTATAGGCGCCGTTGAAATAGGCGTTCAGCCGGTCCGATGCGCGGATCGCGAAATCCGCCTCGATGCCGCGCACGCGGACCTTGTCGGCATTGGCGAGATAGCCGCGCAGCACCGCGAGCTGGCTGTTGCGGACGGTCGCCTGATAGTCGTTGATCTCGGTCCAGAAGCCGGCGAGGTTCAGGGTCGCGCGGCGGTCGAGGAACTGGGTCTTCAGGCCGATCTCGAAATGGTTGACCTTCTCCGGCTTGACCGAAGCGGCGCTCTGGATCGGCACGTTGTCCGCGTCCAGCGGCAGACCGGCGAGGTTGATGCCGCCCGATTTGAAGCTGCGCGCATAGGTCGCATAGGCCAGCACGTCGCGCGCCAGCTCATAGGACAGGCGCAGGTCGTAGGACAGGTTCCAGTCGCTGAAGTCCGCGACATAGCTTTGCGGCGCCAGCACCGCGCGCTGGTCCGACGTCAGCGGCGTGTTGGTCGCGTTGGTGACGGTGGCGATGTAGGTGCCCTTCTTCTTGTCGTAATTGACGCGGATGCCGGGCTGGATGCTGAAGCGGTCCGTCACCTTCCAGTCGAGCTGGCCGAAGGCGGCAAGGCTGGTGTTCTTGAAGCGGATGTCGTTTTCCGAACGCAGGCCGTCCAGCACCGACGGGTCGAAGGCGTTGGGGTTGCTGGGGTTGATCAGCCAGCGGCTGGCGGCCGGTCCCTGCTCCTGCGCGCCGGTCGTGGTCAGCTTCTGGTGGAAACCGAACACGCCGACCACGAAATCGAACTTGTCGCCGGTATAGGCATAGCGGATTTCCTGGGTGTACTGGTCCTGCGTCGACGGGTTCTGTGACAGGGTGGTGATCGGCAGGCCGGTGAAGTCGCGGTCGTTGGCCGGGCCCCATTCCCAGAAGCGCCATGCGGTGACGGAGGTGATCTGCCCGGCGCCAAGCTGCCATTCGGCGCGAAGGGCCGCGCCGCCCAGTTCCTGCTTGGCGTTCAGCTCGGCATCGACGTCGGTCAGGCGGTCGAAGGCATTGGTGCGCGGCACCGCATAGCCCTGCGCCGCCGCCAGTGCCGCATATTGCCGGCTGAGCGGCCGTTGCGTCGCGCCGGTGCGGACATAGATCTGGGCGCAGCATTCGGGGTCCTGCCGGTTATAGTCGCCCGACAGGGTCAGCTCCAGATTGTCGCCCGCCTTCCACAGCAACTGGCCGCGCAGGCCCAGATTGTCCTGCTCGTTGACGCGATTGCCGGTGGTGACGTTATAGACGGTGCCGTTGCGCTTGGTCGACGACACGGCGAAGCGGGCGGCCAGCTTGTCCTCGATCAGCGGTCCCGAAATCGAGCCCTTGGCCTGGACGAAGCCGAGATTGCCGACGCTGATCTCGGCGCGGCCTTCCGGCTCGAAGCTCGGCGCGCGGGTGACGATGTTGATCGCGCCCGCCGTGGTGTTCTTGCCATAGAGCGTGCCCTGCGGGCCGCGCAGCACTTCAAGCCGCTCGACGTCGAGGAAGTCGAAGGTCGCCGACGCGATGCGGCTGTAATAGACCTGATCGACATAGATGCCGACGCCCTGCTCGATGCCGTCATTGGTGAGGCCGAACGGCGCGCCGAGGCCGCGAATATTGGCGGCCGAGTTGCGCGGGTTGGAGGTGTAGAATTGCAGCGTCGGCTGAATCTGCGTCAGCCGCTGGACGTTGAACGTGCCGGTCGATTCGATGGCGCGCGCGTCGACGACGGAAATCGCGAGCGGCACCTCCTGAATCGCCTCGGCGCGGCGGCGGGCGGTGACGATGATGTCGGCGGCGCCTGAAGCGTCGGCATATTGCGTCCCCGCCGGACTCTCCTGGGCGAGGGCGGGTAGCGGGATCGCCGCGAGGCTCGCGACGCCCGCGAGCAGGAATGGCCGGAATTGCATGTATTTTCCCCTTGTCCCTGTGGATCGGCCGCCATGCGACAGCGGCCCCTGACAAGAGGAAGGCTATTTCCTATTTATCGACTAGTGAACTAGGGTTTAATTCACGACCCTAAAGCTAGGCTATTGCCATCAGGCGGCATCCTCGAACGCCGCCGCCTCGGCGAGCGTCGTACCGTCGAGGATTTGTGCGCTGTTGTCGCGCACCCGCGCCATCACCTTGCGGATCGCGCAGGTCGCCTCGTCATGGCAGTCGCCGCAGCGCTGGTAGAAATTCTGGCTGGCGCAGGGGACGAGCGCGATCGGGCCGTCGATCGCCCGGATGACCTCGCCGAAGGAAATATCGTTGGCGGCACGGGCGAGCCGATAGCCGCCGCCCGGCCCGCGCTGGCTGCTGACCAGACCCGCCTTTTTGAGGTCGAGCATGATGAGCTCCAGATATTTGCGCGGCACCTGCTGGGTCTGGGCGATGTCGCTGATCTGGACGGGACGGCTGTTGCCGCATTCGACGAGATAGAGCAGTGAACGGAGCGCGTAGCGGGTCTTTTGCGAGAGCATGACGATTCCCTAGAGTTGGAATCGACTTTGCCCGACCGGCATGGCGAGATTGGGGCAGGATCGCCGAATATTTGGGAATGCGCGGCGTCCGATCAGGCGGCGGTGGCGAGTCCGATCTGCTTCCACGCACTGGCGATCTCGCCGATGCCCTCGGCGACATCCAGCACGGTGCGCGCATCATTTGCGATGCTGGCGCGGGTCACGCGCTCGCGGGCGCCGCGATAGAGGCTGGACAGGCTGGCCGCGACCTCGCCGCCCCTGGCGAAATCAAGGCCGCCCTCCAGCGCGAACAGCACCGACAGGGCGCGGGTGACGCGCTCGGACTTGCGCTCATGCTGGCCACGCTCCATCGCGAACGCCGCCTGACGCAGCGCCAGCAGCAGATCGTCATAGAGCAGCTCGACCAGCCCATGCGGCGAGGCACCGCCGACCCGGCTGTTCAGGTCGACCGTCTGATAGATCTGGCCGGGATCGCGCACTGCGGACGCATACATGGGCATTGTCCTTCGGTTCTAGCGGTTCGCGCCGTTCCAGGCGTCGATCTGTTGTTCAAGGAAGCTCTGGGTCTGCTTGTAGGCCGCGACGCGCGCGTCCATGGCGGCGAACTGTGCCGTCAGCCGGGTCTTGAGCGCGGCGGCCTTGTCCTCGACCTTCTGCTTTTCCTCGGCGATGCTGGCCTGCTGCTTCGTCAGGCGCTCGGTCGTGGCATAGAGGCTGCCGCTGGTCGACGACAGCTCGTTGCTGAGCCGGGTCAGCGCCGCGCCGATGCCGAGGTCGACCGACAGCAGCGCGCTGCCGGCATTGCCGGACAGCTCGATGATCATGCCGGTGGCGCCCGATCCGCTCGCCGCGAACAGCAGATTGCCGGCCGCGAGTGCAGGAACGCCGTTGATCTTGCCCGATGCATTGGTGCCGTCCGTCGCCGTTGCGGCATCGAGGCCGAGCAGCGTGTTGAGCGCCGCGTCATCGGCGACGATGCTGATCTGCGACGTCGCGCCGAGCGTGGCGGAACTGGCGACCAGATGATCGCCGTCCCACGCAATCGCCGCCTTGCCGACCGCAGTGTTGATCGCGGCGGCGAGCACGGCGGAGAAGCTGGCGCCATCCTCATAGCTGCCTTGCGGCATCAGCACCTGCACCACCGCGCCGCCGTTCAGCGTCACCGAAAAGCTGTTGTTGGTGGCGTCGAGCACCAGCGGTGTCGCAAAGGCGCCCGCCGCGCTGCCGCCGGTCAGCCTGCCGACCGTCGCGGCGACCAGATCGGTCGCCTGATAGGTGCCGGCCGGCGTCGTGCCGTTTGTGGAGGTGATGCGGACCAGCGGATTGTCGCTCGACTGGCTGGGGTTGAACATCGCCTCGATCTGCGCCGGATTGGCGGTGAGCGCGGTGTTGAGCTTGGCGGTGTCGACCGACAGCGTGCCGTCGCGGTTGGTGCGCACGCCGATTTCGGCCAGCGTCCGGGGGCTGCCGGTGGCGACCAGTGGCGTGCTGGTCAGGCCCTGCAGCATGCGCTGCATCTGGCGGATGCCGCTGTCGCCACGCAGCACGCCGGTTTCGGGCGCGGTCTCTTCCTGAAGGATCGACAGCAGCTCGTTATAGGCGGCGACGACATCCTGCACCGCCTGCGAAAGCGCGGCGGTGGGGCGGGCGGAACCGAGGTCGACCGGCTGGCCGACGGCGGCGGATTTCAGGTCCAGCCGGATACCGGGGATCAGGTCGTCGATGCTGTTGGTGGCGCGGTTGACGACCACGCCGTCCACCGAAAGGACCGCATCGCCCGCCTGCTGGCCGAGCGCGAGGCTGGTGTTTCCGGGCGCATAGGCGAAGCGCGACAGGCCGGGCGCGTCCGCATCCTCGGCGACGTCGATAGTGAAGGCCGAAGCCGCGCCGGTCGCGCCCTTCAGCACCAGCCGGCCGCCGGTGCCGTCATTGACGATGGTGGCGGTGACACCGGCATTGGCCTTGTTGATGGCCGCCGCGATGCCGGCGAGGCTGTTGTTGCTGTCGTCGATGGTGATTTCGATCGGGGTCGCGCCCAGCCGGGGCGCGAAACCGGTGAGGTCGCCGTCCGTGTGGGTCGCGGCGCCGAGCGTGATGGTGAGCGTGCCCTTGCCGAGCGGCACGGCCGGGTCGACGGCGGCGGCGGTCAGCGTCTGTGCGGTGGCGAGCTGGCGCACCTCGACCGAGGCCGAAAGCTGGCCAAGCGACTGGCCGGCGATGGCGCTGGCGGTCAGGATGTCGGTGTTGCTGCTGGTCGGCTGGGTCGACAGCGAGCCGCCGGAAATAAGCTGGTTGAGCGCCGTCGAGAAATTGAGCAGGCCGCTCTTCAGCAGGGAAATGCCGGAAATCTGCGCCGCGACCTTCTCGCTGCGGGCATCGAGCGTCGCGACCTTGGTATCGCGCTGGGCGGAGACGAGCTGGGTGACGAGGGCGGATGTGTCGACACCCGATCCCGCGCCCAGAATGGAAGTGATTGAGGCCATTTTTCGTCCCGTTTCCTGTCTGACTATTCGGCCGGCGCGTCCGATTGTTTAGGCGGGGGTGCGGTTTTTTCGCGTCCGCCTCACACCCGCTCCACCTTGTTGCCATTCTCGTCGAAGCGCGCGGTTTCGGGCACGTCGATGTCGGGCTGGCGGACATTGCCGGCGGCGCGGCTGTTGAGGCCGAACACGAAGGCCAGCACCGTCGCCACGGCGAGATAGAGGTCGTCGCGAATCTCCTGCCCGTTGCGGCTGGTGTAGTAGATGGCGCGCGCGAGGCCGGGATATTCCAGCATCGGAATATTATTCTCCGCCGCCAGCTCGCGGATCGCGAGCGCCGACGCGCCGCGTCCCTTCACCGCCACCACCGGCGCCGCGTCGCGGCCGCGATCGTAACGCAGGGCCACGGCGAAATGGGTCGGGTTGGTCAGCACGACATGCGCGCCCTGCACCGCCGCGCGGGCGCCGCCCTTCAGCATCTCGCGCTGGCGACGGCGCTGCTGTGCCTTGACCTCCGGCGAGCCTTCGGATTCCTTATGCTCGTCGCGGATTTCCTTCATGCTCATGCGCAGCTTGGACAGGTGCTGGACGAGCTGGATCGGCACGTCGAACCCGGCGATCAGCACCAGCCCGCCCGCCATGACGAGCAGCAGCATGACGAAGCTGGACCCCACCGCGGCGAGGCTCGATTCGAGCGAGCCGTGCACCAGCGACAGCGACGCATCGCGCGACCGCCACAGCAGCCAGCCGCCAATCGCGCCGAGCAGGGCGACCTTGAGCAGCGCCTTGCCGAGTTCGATCAGGCCGTTCTTGCCGAACATGCGGCCCAGCCCCTTCACCGGGTTCATACGGTTGGGCTTGGCCGCCAGCAGCTTCGGGTTGAAGCGCAGATTGCCGAGACTGGCCTGTGACGCGACGGCGGCGAGCATAGTCAGCGCGAACAGGCTGGCGAGCGGCAGGGCGAGCAGCCGTCCGGCGCCGAGCACCGGGCGCAGCGGCTGGAAGTCCTGAACATCGGCGCGACCGAACACCAGGCTTTCGCGCAGCATCGCCTCCAGCGCGCCGAGCAGCGACGGGCCGGCGAAGGCGAGCCACATCGCGCCGGCCAGCACGACGACGGCGGTGGTCAGCTCGCGGGATTTGAGGATCTCGCCCTTGTCGATGGCGTCCTTGCGGCGCTTCTGGGTTGGGGCCTCGGTCTTTTCGCCGGCATCCTCCGACATCTCAGCGCCCCATCACCAGACGTTCGGAGGTGGCGAGCGCCTCCGTCACGATATTGACCATCAGGTCGCCCATCGCCGGGAAGGCGATG
Organism: uncultured Sphingomonadaceae bacterium; assembly: GCA_964483275.1. Taxonomy (GTDB): domain Bacteria; phylum Pseudomonadota; class Alphaproteobacteria; order Sphingomonadales; family Sphingomonadaceae; genus JBBCJR01. The sequence goes on from CAZACH010000048.1 coordinate 6,669, forward strand.
GCCAGCGCCACCAGCCCGACCAGCAGGCTGGACGGCAGGCCGATCGCGAACAGGTTGAGCGAGGGGGCGGAACGCGACAGCATGCCGACGATCAGGTTGAGGCAGAGCAGCACGAAGCCGACCGGCAGGGCGAGCAGCAGGCCCGCCATGAAGATGAAGCTGCCGAACATGGCGATTGCCTGAAGCTGCGCCGGGGCCAGCCACGCCGCGCCCGGCGGCAGGCTTTCATAGCTGCGCACCACCATGTCGGCGAGGATCAGGTGGCCGTTCAGCGACAGGAACAGCAGCGTCATGATGATCGACATGAACTGGCCGAGCGCCGTCGTGCTGGTGCCGTTCTGCGGATCGACCGCCGACGCGAAGCTCAGGCCCATGCTGCCGGCGATGGCTTCGGCGGCGATCAGCGGCGCGGCGAAGGCGATCTGGATGATGAAGCCGAGCGCGAGGCCGACCAGCACCTCCTGAACGATCATCAGCAGGGTGGTGAGCGCCATGACCTCGGCCGGCGGCTCGATCGGCGTCGCGCGCAGCACCAGCACGCCGATCGCGCCGGCGAGCAGGATGCGGACCTGCAACGGCACGGCGGTGGCGCCGAACACCGGCGCCGCGATGAAGGCCGCGCCGATGCGGATCATCACGAACATCAGGCTCCACAGCCATGGTTCGAAGACCGGAATGCCGAGGCCGAGCATCGCGCGTGCCTGCTACCGCACCAGTTCCGGGATGCGCTCGAAGATGCGGATCATGAAGTCGGACAAGAGGCCCAGGATCAGCCCGCCGAAAATGGCGAGCGACAGCGCCACCACCGCCAGCTTGGGCACGAAGGACAGCGTCTGTTCGTTGATCGAGGTCGCCGCCTGCACCATGCCGAGCAGCAGGCCGGCGAGCAAAGCGGGAATCAGGATCGGCGCGGCGGCCAGCGCCAGCACCCACATCGCCTCGCGGCCGACGGACAGGAAATAGCTCGCGTCCATCGTGCTTACCCTGAGAAGCTTGCGGCGAGCGAGCCCATCGTCAGCGCCCAGCCATCGACCAGCACGAACAGCAGCAGCTTGAACGGCAGCGAGATGATCGTCGGCGACATCATCATCATGCCCAGCGCCATCAACACGCTGGCGACGACAAGGTCGATGACGATGAACGGCAGGAAGATCAGGAAGCCGATCTGGAAGGCGGTCTTCAACTCGCTGGTGACATAGGCCGGCAGCAGGATGGAGAAGGGCACGTCCGCCGGGCTGGCATAGGGGCCTTCCTTGGCGATGCCGGCGAACAGCGCGATATCCTTCTGCCGCGTCTGCTTGACCATGAAGCCGTGCAGCGCGGTGCCGCCCTGCTCGATGGCCTGGCTGATGTTGAGCGTGCCCGCGCCATAGGGTTCAATCGCGGTCTTGTTCACCTGGGACAGGACCGGGCTCATCACGAACAGGGTGAGGAACAGCGACAGGCCGATCAGCACCTGATTGGGCGGCGTCTGCTGAAGGCCGAGCGCCTGACGCAGGATGGAAAGGACGATGATGATCCGCGTGAAGCTGGTCATCATGAGGAGGAGCGACGGCAGGATCGTCAGCAGACCCATCAGGATCAGGATCTGCAGCGACAGGGCCAGCGGTTCGCCGCCGGAGCCGCCGAGCGAACCCAGCGCCCGGTCCAGCGCGCCGGGAGCCGCAGGGGCGGCGTCCTGTGCGAAGGCGGGGATGGAGATCAGGAGGAGGACGGGGAGGGCGGCCAGCTTCGCAAGAAACCTATGCGCCAACCCCCACCTCCGTTCGTCCTGAGCCTGTCGAAGGACGACTGCACCAGCCTGCCCACCTTCTCCCAGCCGAGCTGCACGGAGGCCGTGCCAGCGTCCTTCGACAGGCTCAGGACGAACGGCGGTTAGGGCAGTCACGGCGCGGGGAGAGTCACACATCCGGCGCATCCGCCTTGTCGATCAGGTTGACGCCGCCGCGCCCCACGGAGACCAGCAGGCGCCGGCCCTCGAAGTCGATCACGGCGAGCCGCAACCCCGGCGAAACCATCATCGTCTCGCGCACCTGGATCGCGCGCGTCCCCTGCTGGCCCGGCATCCGCCCTTGCAGCTTGCGCCACAGCAGCAGGCAGCCGACCAGCAGGCCGCAGACCAGCGGCAGCAGCAGCGCCAGCTTGAGGAGATAGTCTCCGATCACGCCGCGTCGCTCTTGCGGTCGGCCAACTCGACGATGCGGATGCCGAAGCGGTCGCCGACGGTGATGACCTCGCCGCGCCCGATCAGCTTGCCGTTGACCAGCACGTCGAGCAGATCGGCGGCCTGCCGGTCAAGCTCGACGACGCTGCTCTCGCCAAGGCTGAGCAGTTCGCGCAGCTTGAGCGTGGTCGAGCCGACCTCGACGGTCAGCTTGATGTCGACATCCTGCAGCAGCCGGAAATTGCCGGCGACCGTGGCGTCGGCGGGCGCGGCGGCGGCCTCGTTCAGGGTGCTCATTGATTGTCCTCGTCATTTGAGAAGGGTTCGATCTGTTCAAGGCGAATGGCGACCTTGGCGCCCGACTGGCCGACCGTGGCGCGTGCGAAGCGGCGGCCGGAGACCAGCACCTGGATGTCGGGGGCAAGCGCGATCGGGATGACGTCGCCCGGCTGCAGCGCGGCAAGGCGCGACAGCGGCACCACCGGCTCGGCCAGCACGGCGCGCATGTCCAGCGCCACGTCCATCACCGCGCGGGTCAGGCCGCTGCGCCATTTGGGATCGCCCGCCGGCTTGGCGGGGCCGGGCGGCGGACCGAGCGAGGGCATGAAGGCACGCAGGCTCTGCATCGGATAGACGATGTCGATCGGCGTGCAGCGCCCGTCCGCCAAAGTCAGGACGAAGCGGGTGACGACCACCATCTCGTCCGGCGCGACATGGTTCAGCATGCGGGCATTGCTCTCATGCCCGCAGGTGCGGAAGCCGATGACGCCGAAGGGCGTCCAGGTGCGCGCCAGCATCTCGTTGACGCGGGTGGTCGCGCGGTCGATCAGGGCGAGGCCGGTCGGCGAGAATTCCTGCGGCAGCGCGGCGGGCACCGCGCCGGTGCCGCCGAAGAACAGGTCGATGATGTGGAGGACCAGGTTCGGCTCCATCACCAGCATGGCGCGGCCGGAGCAGGGCGACAGGTCGAGCAGCGTGAAGCTGGTCAGCGGCCCGCGCATCCGCCGCACATAGTCGCCGAACGGCTCGCGGACGACCTCGTCGGCGGTGATCGGCGGCGGCCGGCGCAGCAGCGGCTCAAGGCAGGCGCGCATCTCCCGCGCCTGCCGCTCGGCGAGCTGCTGAAGCCCCGGCATGTCGCTGCCGCGCGCGCGGGCGGGGCCGGAAAAGGCATGGGCGGGCTTGCCCTTGTCGTCCGCCGCCATGTCGAACGAAATGCCGCCCGGCTCCTCGCCGACATCGACGCCCTGATCGGTCCACTTGTTCATGCTGGCGCGCGCCGGTCCTACTGGATGATGAAATTGGTGAAGTAGACGTCGGTTATGCCGCCAAAGCCTTCCTTCTTGGTTAACACCTTGTTGATCGCGATCGTCAGGCGCCTGGAAAGGTCTTCCTTGCCGGCGGCCGTGAACACCGCATTCTCGTCCTCGTCGGCCAGTGTCAGCAGCACGGCGGAGCGCACCGGCATCTCGTGGCGCTTGAGATTCTCGATGACGCGCTCGTCATAATTGGTGACGACGCCGAGGCCGATCTGGACGAAGCGCGGGCTGTCCTTGAGGTTGGAGGTGAACTCGCGCTCGATCTGGTAATAGGTCGATTCATATTTCTCGCCGCCGCTCGAACGCGCTTGGCCCGAATCGCCACCCTCGCCCTCGCCGCCATGCTCGCCGCCTTCCACGGTGGACGACGCCTTGCCCTGGCCTTTCAGAACCAGCTGCGGCTTGTTGGGGTCGATGACGCTCCGTGTCTTGGCATCGCCGCCGCCGAGCAGGCCGCTGCCCGCCGCATAGAGGCCCGCCCCGGCGCCGCCGCCACCGATCACCAAGATACCGATGCCGATCATCAGCATCTTCTTCATCTTGCCTGATTTCTTGGGCTTTTCTTCCGTCGCTTCACTCACCTGTGGTCACTCCTTGGCGTTCGGGGTCAGGCCAGCCGCTCGCGCGCGGTCGGCGCGGCGTCGCTGCTGGCGGATGGATGGTTGGGGTTGCGCAGGTTGGGCCGCTGCCGCTCCTCGGGCGCCGGCTCGTCGCGGCGCTGGCCGCCGGGGTTGCCGGAGGACAGATCGACCTGCGTCTGGCCGAGCTTGAGGCCGCGCGCCTCCACCATGTCACCGAGGCGCTGGGCGGCGTCGGTGATCAGCGCGTGGGCGACGGGGTTCTCGGTGCGGAAGTGGACATGGGTCTGCTCGCCCTCGATGCGGATGCGGACTTCCAGCAGGCCGAGCGCCTCGGGCCGCAGCTTCATGCTGGTCGCGCTGACGCCATCCGCCCCGCGCGCCTCGTCGATGCGGTCGAC
>CAZACH010000049.1:0-11057 GCA_964483275.1 uncultured Sphingomonadaceae bacterium
TCGACGGTGATGACGCCTTCCTTGCCGACCTTCTCCATCGCCTCGGCGATCTTCTGGCCGACGATCTCGTCGCCATTGGCCGAGATGATGCCGACCTGGGCGATCTCGTTATTGCCGGCGACCGGCTTCGAGCGTGCCTTAAGGTCCTCGACGACCTTGCCGACGGCGAGGTCGATGCCGCGCTTGAGGTCCATCGGGTTCATGCCGGCCGCGACCGACTTCATGCCTTCGCGCACGATCGCCTGGGCGAGCACGGTGGCGGTGGTGGTGCCGTCGCCGGCGATGTCGTTGGTCTTGGACGCGACTTCGCGGACCATCTGCGCGCCCATATTCTCGAACTTGTCCTTGAGTTCGATTTCCTTGGCGACGGTGACGCCGTCCTTGGTGATGCGCGGGGCGCCGAACGACTTGTCGATGACGACGTTGCGGCCCTTCGGCCCCAGGGTCACCTTGACGGCGTCGGCGAGGATGTCGACGCCGCGCAGGATGCGCTCACGAGCGTCGCGCGAAAACTTGACGTCTTTCGCTGCCATGATGTTGTCCTTCCAGTCTTACAGGTTTCGATTAGCGGGTGGGATTCAGCCGACGATCCCCAGGATGTCGCTTTCCTTCATGATCAGCAGGTCTTCGCCGTTGATCTTGACCTCGGTGCCCGACCATTTGCCGAACAGGATCTTGTCGCCGGCCTTGACGTCCAGCGGCGTGACCTTGCCGTCTTCGCTCTTGATGCCCGTGCCGGCGGCGACGACTTCGCCTTCCTGCGGCTTTTCCTTGGCGGTATCGGGAATGATGATCCCGCCGGCGGTCTTTTCCTCGGCCTCGACCCGGCGCACCAGGACCCGGTCGTGCAATGGACGAAATGTCATCCGCTTCACCCTTCCTAAAAATAGCCGCGGGCTTGGAAACCCACCCGTCCGGCCATGTTGAACAGCTTTTAGCACTCAACCGTGCCGAGTGCTAACGGCGCCAGATATGCGGTGGCCCCGCCGGGGCGTCAAGCCGCGCCCCGAAAAGATTTTTCGCGTGATCGGCGATATTGAGGGCATGTCAGCGATTGCCACCTCGCCCGGCAGCCACTAGCGGTGAATCGGGCTCTGTTCGAGGTCGATTGAATGCGGTTCTTCCGGGCGCTGTGGCGCTTACTGGTGGGGGTGAAGGACGCGCTCGTCCTGCTGTTGCTTCTGCTGTTTTTCGGCGGCCTCTATGCACTGCTGTCCACCCGCCCGGTTTCGAGCATCCCCGCGACGGCGGCACTGACGCTCGACCTCAGCGGCGCCATCGTCGACCAGCTCAGCGAGGAAGCGCCGCTCACCATGCTCAGCGGCGGCGGCAGCCTGACGCGCGAGATCCGCCTGCGCGACGTGGTGCGGTCGATCAACGCCGCCGGCGCCGACAAGCGCATCAAGGCCATCGTCCTCGACCTCGACGGCTTCTTCGGCGCGGGCCAGGGGCATCTCCAGGCGATCGGCGAGGCGTTGGCGCGTTTCCGCGCGGGCGGCAAGCCGATCTATGCCTATGCCACCGCCTATACCGACGACAGCTATTATCTCGCCGCCCACGCCAACGAGGTCTGGCTGAACGGGCTGGGCGGAGTGCTGCTGACCGGGCCGGGCGGCGCCAATCTCTATTTCAAGACCCTGCTCGACAAGCTCGGCGTCGATGTCGAGGTGTTCCGCGTCGGCACCTACAAGAGCTTCGTCGAGCCGTTCACGCTGGACGGCCCCTCGCCCGAGGCGCAGCAGGCGGCCCAGTCGCTGGCCGATACGCTGTGGGCGAGCTGGCGCGGCGATGTCGGGCGCGCGCGGCCCGCCGCCGAGCTTGTCCCCTATCTCGACAGCCTGCCGGAGCGCGTATCCAACGCCGGCGGCGATCTGGCGAAGGCCGCCCTCGGCGCGCATCTGGTCGATCGCATCGGCGACCGCGCCGCCTTCGCCCGGCGCATGATCGAGATCGTCGGCCAGGACCAGCAGCGCCTGCCGAGCCGCTGGTCGTCGGTCAGGCTTGCCGACTATGCGCAGGCGACCGAGCCGTCCGCGCTCGCCGGCAGCGCGCAGATCGGCGTCGTCTATGTCACCGGCAACATCGTCGACGGCGAGGCGCCCCCCGGCGTGGCGGGCGGCGAGACCATCGCCAGGCTGGTCGAGGAAGCGTTGAAGTCCCGCGACCTCAAGGCGCTGGTCGTGCGCGTCGACAGCCCCGGCGGCTCGGTGCTGGCCTCCGAACGTATCCGCGCGGCGCTGATGGAAGCCCGCCGCCGGAAGCTGCCGGTCATCGCCTCCATGGGGTCGGTGGCGGCATCGGGCGGCTATTGGGTCGCGACCTCGGCCGAGACCATCTATGCGGAGCCGGCAACCATCACCGGCTCGATCGGGGTGTTCGGCATCATCCCGACCTTCCAGCGCACGCTCGACAAGATCGGCGTCAACGCGGCGGGCGTGAAGACGACACCCTATTCGGGCGAGCCGGACGTGTTCAACGGCCTGTCGCCCGAGGTGAAGCAGATCCTGCAATTGTCGGTGGAAAACACCTATAGCCGCTTCATCAATCTCGTCGCCCATGCCCGCAAGATCAGCCCCGAGCGGGTTGACGAGATCGCGCAGGGGCGCGTCTGGGCCGGCGCCACTGCCCGCGAGCTGGGCCTTGTCGATCATATGGGAACGCTCGAAACCGCGATCGCCGAAGCCGCGCGCCGCGCCGGGCTGGACCCGACCAAGGCGCGGGTCGCCGCCGTGGAGCGCACGCCGTCCCTGCCGTTCAAGCTGCTCAGGGACTGGTTCGGCGGCAGCGACACCAGCGAGACCGCGATTCTTGCGCCCCTGGCCGCGGCGGGCACCGCCCTGTTCGCGCGGCGCGGTCAGGCGAGGATGCTCGCCACCCTTGCGGACGCGACGGAGATTGCCGGCGGCGCCACGCTTCAGGCGCGCTGCCTCGAATGCGGCATCGCCGCACGGCCGGGCGCGGTCCCGGCCGAGGCGATGTCATGGACCAGACTCATCGGGAGGATATTGGGGGAATGATCCTGATCCGGGCCGCGGAAGCGGCGGACGCGGCGCAGATCGCGGCCATCTATGCGCCGTTCGTCGAGAATAGCGGCGTTTCCTTCGAGGAGACCGCGCCGGACGAAGCGGAAATCGCCAGGCGGATCGAAGCCGGCAGCGAACGCTTCCCGTGGCTGGTCGCGGATGAACGCCCCAATGACGGCGCCGGGCGCGACGCGCCGGGCACGGTGCTGGCCTTCGCCTATGCCACCGCCTTCCGCGAGCGCCCCGCCTATCGCTTCTCGGTGGAGACCAGCATCTATGTGCTGCCCGACGCGCAGCGGCGCGGCATCGGCACCACCCTCTACGGCGCGCTGCTCGACACGCTGGAGGCGCAGGGCTTCACCCAGGCGCTCGGCACGATCTCGCTGCCGAACGACGCCAGCATCCGCCTCCACGAGATGATGGGCTTTTTCCGCGCGGGCACATGGCGCGCGATCGGCTGGAAGAAGGGCCATTGGCGCGACGTCGGCCTATGGCAGCGCCCGCTTGCCGACCCGCCGGAGCCACCGCCGGAACCGAAGTCGTTCCGCGAGGTGGGTGTGGTGCGCCACCACTGACGGGGCAAAAGAGGCCGCGCACGTAGAATATCCGGGCTGCCGAAGGCTTGTGCCCCCGTGCCGGCGGCGCTGGAAGGCTTGTGCGATCGTCCTTCGACAAGCTCAGGACGAACGGACTTGGGAGGGCGGTGCTGCCGGGCTTCGGTGCCGATTTAGCCTGCGATGCCCTAATTCGCCTGCTTTTCCGCCGGCTTGGGCGGCACGGTGGTCGCTTCCTTCTGGGCCACGACGGCCGGCGGCGGGCCCTTGGCGATCACGGCCGCCAAACGGGTCGACGCCGCGCATTCGGTTTTGCACAGCGCCTTGATGCGGGCGAGGTTGATCTGCGCCTTGGCGACGGCGCCGCGCTGCACCAGCGCATCCCCCTGCCCCTCCAGCGCGGCGAGGTCATTCGGCTCCATCTGCAACGCCTCGCGATAGAGGCGCACCGCCTTGCCCGGCAGGTTCTGGGCGCGCGCCACTTCGGCCAGCCGCAGATAGGCCTGCCGGTTGCGCGGATCGACCGCCAGCGCGGTTTCCAGATAATCCTCGGCCCGCTGATACTCGCCGCGCGCCAACGCATCCTGCCCCTGCTTCTGAAGGACGACGGAGCGCGGATTGATCTCGGAGTCCGCTTTCTGGCCAAGCGCGGCGCTGCCGACGCAGGCGAGCGCCAGCGACAAGGCGAGGCCGAGCGGTGAATAACGCATGATCTGCTCCCAAACATTCTTCGAACCGAGGTCTATCACGGCTTATATAGACCTGCGATGAAAAAGCCGTCCGTGGCGGTGGTTATCGGCGACAATCGCACGCCGGCGCCCCGGCGCTCGCCGATGTCGGGCAGCAGCGGGCTGCTCGCCCAGCCGGGGTTGCGCTCAAGGAAATCCTGGATGCGGTCGGGACCTTCCTCGTCGAGCAGCGAGCAGACCGCGTAGATCATGCGGCCGCCCGGCTTCACCAGCGGCTCGGCGATCGACATCAGCCGCGATTGCAGGGCGGTCAGCCGGTCGATCCGCTCCGGTGAAAGCCGCCAGCGCGCCTCCGGGTTGCGTCGCCACGTCCCGGTGCCCGAACAGGGCGCATCAATCAGCACGACATCGGCCGCGTCGATCAGGTCGCCCAGCGCCTCGGCTTCCCGGCCGGGATTGAGCAGGCGGGTCTCGCAAATCGTCACGCCTGCCCGCTCGGCACGCGGCGGCAAGCGCGACAAGCGCGCGCGGTCGGTGTCGCAGGCGATCAGCCTGCCCCGGTTGCCCATCATGGCGGCAAGCGCCAGCGTCTTGCCGCCCGCGCCGGCGCACAGATCGACCACCGTCATGCCCGGCTGAACCGCGGCGGCCAGCGCGATGAGCTGGCTGCCCTCGTCCTGCACCTCGATGCTGCCGTCGAGATGCAGCGGATGCCGGTCGATCGGCGCACCGCCTTCGCCCCGCAATCCATCCGGCGCGAGCGGCGTCGCCACGAAATCGGGCAGTTCGGCCAGCACCGCCTGACGTTCCGCCTTCAGCCGATTGACACGCAGGTCGAGCGGCGCGCGGTCCGCCATCGCCGCGACAGCCCGATTGTCGAGGCCACTGGCATGGAGGCGCTTGAGCAGCCATTTCGGCGCATATCCGGCGCGGGCGGGTTTTTCCTCGACGCCGATCGGCGGGGGACCATAGGCCTGCCCGTCGAACAGCGCCGCCACCGCCGGATCGCTCGCCGCCACGCCGAGCATCGCGGCGCGGCCGTTGTCGGGGCGCTCCCCGGCCAGCCGGATGGCGCGATAGACGAGATCGCGGATCGCCCGCCGATCCTTGCTTCCGGCATAGCGCCGCGCGCGGAAGCCATCGGCGAGGATGACGTCCGCCGACGCGCCCTGATCGCGGGCGGCCGTGATGATCCTGTCCAGTATCTCGATCGCGGTCTGGACGCGCGCGGCGGGAGTCACGGCCGATCCGTCGTCCGCGTATCGCCGTGGGGATCAGCGGTTCGGATAGTTGGGCGCTTCGCGCGTGATCGTGACGTCATGGACATGGCTTTCGCGCAAGCCGGCATTGGTGATCTGCACGAACCGGGCCTTCTCGCGAAGCTCGGCCAGGTTGGCCGCGCCGGTATAGCCCATCGCCGCCTTCACGCCGCCGACAAGCTGGTGGATGACGTCCTTCGCCGGCCCCTTGTAGGGCACCTGCCCCTCAATCCCTTCCGGCACCAGCTTGAGCTGGTCCTTGATGTCCTGCTGGAAATAGCGGTCCGCGGAGCCGCGCGCCATGGCGCCGACCGAGCCCATGCCGCGATAGGATTTATAGCTGCGCCCCTGATAGAGGAAGGTCTCGCCCGGCGCTTCCTCGGTGCCGGCGAGCAGGGAGCCGACCATCACGGTCGCGGCGCCCGCCGCCAGTGCCTTGGCGATATCGCCGGATGTCCGCAGGCCGCCGTCGGCGATCACGGGCACGCCCGCCTTGCGCGCTTCCTCGGCAGTGTCCATGACGGCGGTGAGCTGCGGCACGCCGACGCCCGCGACGATGCGCGTGGTGCAGATGGAACCCGGCCCGATGCCCACCTTGATGCCGTCGGCGCCGGCGTCGATCAGCGCCCGCGCCGCTTCCGCCGTGGCGACGTTGCCGGCAATGATCTGCACCGAATTGGAGCGCTTCTTCAACCGCTCGACCGCGCGCGACACTTCCTGATTATGGCCGTGCGCGGTGTCGATGACGATGAGGTCGCATTCGGCGTCGACCAGCGCCTCGGTGCGCGCGAAGCCCTTGTCGCCGACCGTGGTGGCGGCGGCGACGCGCAGCCGCCCGCTCGCATCCTTGGTGGCGTTGGGATAGGTGACGGCCTTTTCCATGTCCTTGACGGTGATCAGGCCGATGCAGCGATAGTCGTCGTCGACGACGATCAGCTTTTCGATGCGGCTCTGATGCAGGGCGCGGCGCGCGTCTTCCTGGCTGACGCCGGGCTTCACCGTCACGAGATTCTCGTGGGTCATCAGCTCGGAAACCGGCTGGCTGGTATTCTCCGCGAAGCGGACGTCGCGGTGGGTGAGGATGCCGACCAGCTTGCCGGACGCGCCGCTGCGGCTGCGCTCCACGACGGGAATGCCGTTGATGCGGTGGCGCTCCATCAGTTCCAGCGCCTCGGCGAGCGTCTGGTTGGGCGTCATGGTGATCGGATTGACCACCATGCCCGATTCGAAGCGCTTGACGGCGCGCACGGCGGCCGCCTGCTCCTCGACGGTCAGATTGCGGTGGAGCACCCCGATGCCGCCCAGCTGTGCCATGACGATCGCCATGTCCGCCTCGGTCACGGTGTCCATCGCCGATGACAGGATCGGGATGTTCAGGCCGATTTCCCGCGTCACCATGGTGCGGGTGTCGGCCTCGCTGGGCAGGACCTTCGATTCGCCGGGCACCAGCAGGACATCGTCGAAGGTGAGCCCCAGGCGGATGTCCATTCATAGCCTCCAGATCGCGAGGCGGCTCTATAGGCCGTGGCAGCGCCGCTGCCTAGACCGGCAATGCGCCCTTTGCGCCTAAATCGTTCGGGAAATGCGGTGGCGGCACCGGCTCCCGCCCCGCGAATCGCCCGCAATCTAGTCGCCGGCGGGTCTCTGATAGGGCGAGTTGGGCAGCCACCGGACCTGCGCCGCGCCGTTCCCCAGCCGCCGGATCACCCTTTCGGCAAGCGACACATCCTCCGCCGCGCCCGACCAGTCGATGCCCGAATCGATCTCGTCCGCCGGCTGGTGATAGCGATCGCGGAAAAAGGCATCGAGCAGCGGGTCGGCCGCGCCGGGCGGCGAGGCCAGCACGCCGGTCGCGACCACGGCGGGCACGCCGGCGGCCAGGAAGGCATAGGCGTCCGAACGGCGCACATAGGCGTCCGGCCCGTCTCCCGCATAGACGTGCCGTCCCTGCTCCGCCGCCGCCGCGGCGATGACGGTGTCGAGCGTGCTGAGGCCCCGGCCGACGATCGCCACCGGCGCGCCGGCCGGGCGTAGCGCGATCATGTCGAGATTGATGGCCGCGACCGTCGCGGCGAGCGGCCGCAGCGGACGGGCGACATAGGCGCGCGCGCCGAGCAGCCCGGCCTCCTCCGCCGTGGTCGCGAGGAACAATATGGAGCGTTCCAGCCGCGCGCCGCCGGCCAGCGCGCGGGCCAGCTCGATCGTGCCGGCAAGGCCGCTGGCATTGTCCACCGCGCCATTGCAGATGCGGTCGGGCGCCCCTTCCGGCCGGCAAATCCCCAGATGGTCCCAGTGCGCCAGCACCAGCACGGTTTCATCGGCGCGGCTGCCGCCCTCCAGCAGGCCCGCGACATTCCAGGACGTGAAGGGATTGACCGTCGTGCGCGCCGAAAGCGCCACCGGGCGCTTCAGCCGGTCCGGTCGCATCGACGGCCGCGCGGCGCGGCGCCGCAGGCGGTCATAGTCGCCGCCCGCCGCCGCAACCAGCGCCCGCGCGGCGCTTTCGCGGATAAGCCCGCGAAAACGCAGCGTCGGGTCCTCGGCAAGCGCCATGAAGCCCTTTGCGAAGGCGGCCGCCGCCGCGTCCCAATCCTTGTCGGCGATGATGGTCAGCGCGGCGGCGGCGCCCGCCGAGCGCATCACCGCGCGGCGCGTTGCCAGCGAGGGCGCATCGCCCTCCACCCCGGTTTCGGGCGGACCGGGCAGATAGAGGACGACGGCGCCGTCGAAATCACCGCTTTCCCGCACGGCGGCCGGCATGGCGTGACCGGCGAACACCAGCGGCGCGCCGGACAGCGCATCCTCCGCCGCCTCACCGACCACAACCAGCGCATCGGCCGGCACCCGGTGCGCGCCGACCGAGAGGCGGGAGTCGTTCGGCTGGCGGCCGACCAGCGCGACCGGCTGATACCATTTGCCATTGGCGGCGGGCTTCAACCCGGCCGCCTTATATTGCCCGGCCATATAGGCGAGCGTCCGGCGCTCCCCCGCGGTGCCCGGCTGGCGGCCTTCGAAGGCGTCCGACGCCAGAACCGCCGCGTGCTCCGCCATGCGCGCCGCGCTGATCTGCTCCGCCCGGACCGGCGCGCTCGCCATGGCGAGCACGGTCGCGGCCACCCACACCGGCATCCATGAGAAAGGGCGACCCGCCGGGGGCCGCCCTTTCCTTGACGAGGCGATGCTCAAATGGTCGGCCCGGTCAGGCCGCCTGATCCAGATGCGCCGTCCAGTAGCGCGCCACCTGGCCGCGCGCGCCCGTCGTGACCTTGTCGAAGGCGGCCTTGGCGCCGGCCTTGTCCCCGGCGCCCGCGAGCGCGATGCCGAGACGGGTGTTCGCGACATCGGCCTCCACGCCGCCCTTGGCCAGCGCCACCTTATACAGGTCGGCCGCCTTGGCATATTCGCCATAGCCGAGCCACGCATCCGCCGTGCCGAGTGCCAGACGCCCGTTCGCCGCCGAGCGCGCCTGGCTGTCGAGCTTGGTCAGCGACGCCTTGTCGCCCGCCAGCTTGCCGGCGACCAGGCCGTTCAGTTCCTTGAAGGTCGGCTTGGTCAGGCTGATCTGGTTGGCGGCGATCCCCTTGTCCAGCACCGCCTTGCTTTCGCCGAACAGGCCACGACGATAGGCGAGGTCGGCATATTCATAATAGTCCGCCTCGCCCTTGAGCGCGTCGGTGGAGCGCTGCAGGCGCATCAGGTCGAGGTTGGTCTGGTCGTCGATCTTCTGCGTGTCGCGGAAGATGACCAGCGAATCGCGCCAGTTGTCGGCGGTCGGATAGGCGCTGACCAGCGCCAGCGAGGCCGGCACCACCAGGTCCATGCGCTTGGCGTCATAGGCGATGGCGAGCATGCGCTTGTACCACGTCTCCTCGACCGGCTGGCCCGCCGCCTTCTTCGCGTCGATCGCCTTTTGCAGGGTGGCGATCGCCTCGGGGGTCATGCGGTTCTGCTGATAGAGTTCCGCGAGGCCGACGATGATCTGGGGATCGTTCGGCGACATCTCGGCAAGCTGCTGGTAATAGGTCAGCGCGCCGCGCGGGTCCTGGCGCTGAAGCGCGAAGGCGGCAAGGTTCTGGATCAGCGGCCCCTTCATATCGTCGGGCGCGGCGCCCGAGTCGAGCATCTGCTTGGAGGCCGATTCCAGCAGGGCGTTATCCTTCTTGGCAACGCCGATATTGTAGCGGAGCTGGCCGACGAAGAAGCGGTCGTCGGGCGATTTGGCCGCCTGTTCCGCCTCGCTGATCTTGGCAAGCGCGCCGTCGAGGTCGTTCTTTTCCTGAAGCTTCTGGGCTTCCGCCAGCGCGCTCTGCACCGGAGCCGACAATTTGGGCGCCTTGGCCTTGGCCTTCTTCTGGGCGACCGCGGCGGTCGGCGCCGCCACATTGACCGCGACCGCGCCAGTCGTCAGCGCCACGGCCAGAGCAAAGCCTGAAATAATGCCTTTCATCTTCTTCTCCTCACGCGCGGCCGAGGCGACCGCCGAAATCTCCTAGGATTGATTAGCGCCGCCATGCGGTTGCCGACAAGTCCCGCGCCCATCATTTCCGTATGCCGGCCTCTAATAAGCCGGCCATGAACGGCGATTGAACCCGCTTTGACGTGCGCGCGCCCGACGGATATTGCACAGCCATGCTTGCCATCCTTTCCCCCGCCAAGACGCTGGACCTTAGCCGTCCGTTCCATCCCGAAAAGGTCACCCAGCCCCGTTTCCTGCCGGAAGCCGAGACGCTCGCCCAGGCCGCGGCGAAGCTCACCGCCCCGAAACTGTCCGCCCTGATGCACATCTCGGACAAGCTCGCCAGGCTGAATGTCGAGCGATTCCGCGCCTTTGCGACGCCCTTCACGCCCGAGAACGCGCGGCCGGCGATCTTCACCTTTGCGGGCGACGTCTATACCGGCTTCGACATCGCCTCGCTCGACGACGAGGCGCTCGACTTCGCGCAGGACCATGTCCGCATCCTCTCCGGCCTCTATGGCCTGCTCCGCCCGCTCGACCTGATGCAGGCCTATCGGCTCGAAATGGGCACGAAATGGGCGCCGGGGCGGACACCGGACCTTTATCGCTGGTGGGGGGAGAAGATCGGCGTGGCGCTCGCCGCCGACCTCGCCCAGCTCGACGACAATGTCATCCTGAACGTCGCCAGCAAGGAATATTGGCGCGCCGCCGAGCAGGCGCTGCCCGCCAATGCCCGCGTCATCACCGCCGATTTCCGCGAGAATGGGCCGAAGGGCCTGCGCTTCAACAGCTTCGGCGCCAAGAAGGCGCGCGGCATGATGGCGCGCTGGATGTGCGACCACCGCATCACCGATCCCGAAGGCCTCAAGGATTTCGACAGCGACGGCTATCGCTTCAGCGCCGAAGGATCGGAGGGCGATGTCTGGCAGTTCGTGCGGGGTTGAGGCCCACTCCCCCAACCGCCGTTCGTCCTGAGCCTGTCGAAGGACGACTGCACAGACCCTCCCACCCGCGAGGGCCGAGCGGGGCGTGCGAGCTGGCGCGGTCGTCCTTCGACAGGCTCAGGACGAACGGAG
>CAZACH010000050.1:0-10859 GCA_964483275.1 uncultured Sphingomonadaceae bacterium
CAATCCCTCATCCATCCATGCGGAGGGGCGTGCCGCCGCTGGTGAAGATCACCTCAACAGGCTTCGCCCCGACAAGCGCCGCGACCTGCATCCGCGCCTGCTCAACAACAGCGCGGACGGCACGCCCCTCCGCATGGATGGATGAGGGATTGCCCGTGACCTCAAGCGCGCGCAACACCGCCTCCCGCGCCTCAGGGCGCAGCGGTGTTGTTGCGTTGTGGTCCATATAGGCGCGTCTCATCATCGCCTTCTCTTGATAAGCCAGAAAAATAAGGTCCGGCGGTGGTCTGCCTTAATCCGCAGCAAGCCCTGTCGGCGCCAGCGAATGTGCTGCCGCCTCAAGCGTGGCACGACCAGCCACGCGACCGTCGATCACATCACCGAGGGAAACGGAGTTCAGATACATCTGGATCTGATAGCTCAGACCTTCCCACAGATCATGCGTGATGCAGCGGCCAGATGAAGGCAGGCACCCTTTCGGAGAACCAAGCTCGCAGCGCGTGGCCTTGATCGGCTCATCCACAGCCAGAATGACGTCGGAAATGCGGATCTCATTTGCTTCACGCGAGAGAAGATAGCCACCACCCGGCCCGCGCACGCTTTTGACCAGTTCACCACGGCGCAGCTTTGCAAAAAGCTGCTCCAGATAGGAAAGCGAGATTTCCTGCCGCTCGGCAATTTCAGCAAGAGCAACCGGGTGACCGCCTGAATGACGAGCCAGATCAGCCATAGCCATCACGGCATACCGCCCTTTTGTGGTGAGCTTCACAGCCAACTCCTTAAGTGACCGGGCATGACGGGGCAAAATCTTGCACAACCAGCCATTGCCTGTGTTAAGTACATGCGCCTCCAACTCCCCAAGCGTCCATTTCAGGCTGTAAGGCAGGAAACCGGGTAGCAGGCGTTGCGAGATATCCGGCACAAGGCAAAATCATTTCCGAGTGCCACACTCAACTACTTAGCACTTCGCACAGGATTTTCCAGAGAAAAAGCCACATAGAAGCCTATTTTTCTCCTATATGAACAGTAGGATAATGGATAATCCGGCGATCAAGCCAGCAGCGAGACAGACCGAAACATGCCTGAAGTGATTTTCAACGGCCCTGCCGGCCGTATCGAAGGACGCTACCACCACCAGAAAACACCCAACTCTCCGGTGGCGCTGGTGCTTCATCCGCACCCCCAGTTTGGTGGGACGATGAACAATCCGGTGACTTATGCGCTCTTCCAGTCCTTCGTAAATCGGGGATTTTCGGTATTGCGCTTCAATTTCCGGGGCGTGGGCCGCAGCCAAGGCGCTTTTGACGCAGGCATCGGCGAACTTTCGGATGCCGCAGCCGCGCTGGACTGGCTCCAGTCACAAAACCCCGATGCTCCCCAGTGCTGGATCGGCGGCTTCTCATTTGGTGCGTGGATTGCCATGCAGGTGCTGATGCGCCGCCCGGAAATCGAAGGATTCATCTCCGTGGCCCCGCCCGCGAATATGTATGACTTCACCTTCCTTGCGCCCTGCCCCTCATCCGGCATCATCATCCAGGGCAAGGCCGACGAGGTGGTGACGCCGCCCGCCGTCCAGAAGCTGGTCGACAAGCTCAAGACCCAGCGGCACATCACCATCGACCATGTCGAGATCGACGGCGCCAACCATTTCTTCGAGAGCGAAATGCCCGAGATGATGGGCGCGGTCGACAGCTATCTCGACAAACGCCTGGCCGTCGACCTGCGCAAATAGGCGCATTTCAACCGCTTGCGAGGGGCGGAGGACGATTTCCGTGCAGCTCCATAGAACCAACCGGCATCCCGGTCGTTCATCCCGGAGCTGTAATGGAGAAGACTATGCGTAAGACGATGCTCATCGTGGCCGGCCTGGCGACCGCTATCGGCGTTGGAGGGTGTGCACGCGAAACCACCCGCGACGCCTTGCGCGGCGGCGGCATCGGCGCGGCCGGCGGCGCGGTCGCCGGGGCGCTGATCCCCGGCGTGAGCGTGGTCGAGGGCGCGGCGATCGGCGCGGCCGGCGGCGCGGCGATCGGCGCCGCGACCTCCGAGGGCGACCGCAAGTGGCGGCGCGACAATCGCGGCCGTGAATATTATATCGATAAGAACGGCAACCGCATCTATCGCGACCGCCGCTGAACCGGGCAAGACCGGCCGCCCCGGCGATCCGGCCATAGCGGACGGGCGGCGTGGCGGCCTTTTCCCTTGAACCACGAGACAGGCGGCGCCGGGTGGCGCTCGCCGCCGGGGTCGCGGCGCTGCATGTCCTTGTCGGCTATGCGCTGACGAGCGGCATGGCGACGGTGCTGATCCCGTCGACGGTCGAACCCGAGGCGCTGACCGTGATCGAGCTGACGCCGCCGGTCGCGCCCGAGCCGCCGCCCGAACCACCGCCGCCGCCGAAGCAACCCGAGGCCGAGCGCCAGGGCGGCGGCCCCGTCGCGCCCCGGCCGCCGTCACCCGCGCCGAAGATCGAGAATATACCGATCCCGGCCCTGCCCGCGCCGCGCCCGGTGATCCTGCAAGTGCCGCCCATCGCCACGGCCGGCGCGGTCGAGGCGGGCGAAGGCGAAGCCGGCGGCGGCACCGGCGGCGAAGGCACCGGGTCCGGCAGCGGGGTCGGCACGGGCGAAGGCTTCACCGATGCCCGCCAGACCAAGGGGCGCTTCCGCAATTCGGACTTCCCGCCGTCCGCCCGCTCGGCCGGCCGGGTCAGGATCGGCGTCCGCTATGCCGTGATGCCGTCCGGCCATGTCGAGCAATGCGAGGTCATCGAATCGAGCGGCTGGCCGGAGGTCGACGCCATGACCTGCCGCGTCATCACCGAACGCTATCGCTTCAGGCCGGCGCGCGACGGCCAGGGCGTCGCGATCACCAAGGTGATGGAGGAGGACTATACCTGGACGCTGGATTGATCGCGCCGCAGCGGCAGCCCGCCCTCGCCCCGCACCGGCGCGTGGAGCATGGCGCCGAGCAGCAGGCACAGCTCGTCGATGAAGGCGTCGTCCACCGTCATGCGCGCCGGCGCGATCTCGCGATGGTTGGCGGCGATGTCGATGCACAGGCGTCCGAACATGCGGATCCGCACCTGCCAGGCATCGTCGGAGAGATCGGACAGGCGGCGGCGCAGCTCGGCATAGAGGCGGTGCGTGAAAGGCGCGGCCTCCCCCGAGGCGGTCCACAACACCTGCCCCTTGCCATAGTGGAGCAGCGCATAGAGGAAGCGGCCATAGGACTGGCGTTCCTCGTCGGCGCCGAGCTGGACTAGCGACTGGAGGATGCATTTGATCAGCAGCTCGTCGCTGCTTTCCTCGATGGTCAGCCCGAGGTCGCCGAGGAAGCGGGCGCGCAGTTGGTCGGCGCGGGGCCGGCGATAGCGCATGATCGCGAGGATCAGGCCGTCGCGGTCCTTGAAGTGATATTGCGCGGCGAACTTGTTCTTGTGGCCCGCCGCCATGCTGATGTCGCGCAGCGAGGCCCCTTCCACCCCGTCCCTGGCGAAATGCGCCTCGGCCGCCAGGATGATCTTCAGCTTGGAAGGGTGGGGCGTGTCGTGCTGGCTCATTTCGGCGCGTCTTGTACCCGTCATCAGCCTGCTGGCAAGCAAGGGGGACGGTTGCGCCCCCCTTCCCCGTTCAGGCTTCCGGCGCGACGATGCCGTTGATCGTCCGCTCGAAGCAGCCATAGCCGTCGACCGAACCGTTCAGCCGCAGCCGCACCGACTGCTCGGTCAGCACCAGCGTCTTGCCGCCTTCGGACGGATAGACGCCGACATACTGGTCGTTGGGCGAGGTCAGCGAGAGATAGGAGTTGGTCTGATATTCGACCGTCTCGATCTCCAGCGTGCCCTTTTCATAATGGAGCTTGAACGAGATCGGCTCCCGGTCGCGCGCCGCGTCGTCGCAGCGCCAGCCCATTTCCAGCTTCGCCTCATAGAGCTTGTCGCCCTCATAGACGACCGCTTCGGAGAACACGACCTTGCCGTCGCTGCGGGTCATGGCGTCGAACAGCAGGAAGCTGATGCCGTTCTCGAAATAGCCCTGGTGCCACTGGTGGTTCAGCAGGTCGGCATTGTCGCGCGGGCCGAGGCTGTGGTCGCGGTTGGCGACGGTGTCGATCTGATAGACATCATTGCCGACACGCACGGTGCCGGTGACGCGGCCGATCTGCTCGATATGGCCGGCCGGCAGGAAGTCCTGAAGCCCGCCGACCTTGTGCAGGTCCCAGACATCGGCATCGGATTCGAAGGTCAGCTCATAGGTCATCGGCGTGCGCGGGCCGTCGGGCACCAGCGCGTCGCGCATCGACTGGGCGGGCACGCGCCGGATGCCGCCATTATAGCTGTAGGTCAGCTTGCGGCCCGGCTCGACCACCCGGATCGCATAATGCGGGCCGCCCGGTCCCGCCTTGTCGGCGCGGGCGTTGCCGATGGCGCGCTGCGCGGCGACCGTGCCGTCGGGCAGGCGCATCACCACCGTCTCGCGCCACATGGTGAGGTCGTGCCGCCAGCGGCCGCAATGCAGCCAGAAGCCGACGCCCGACTTCGGGTCCTGCCCGGCGAGCAGGAAATTCTCGCTCCAGTTCGGCGTCGTCGGGAAGTCGCCTTCCCACGGAAATTCGTTGACGGGGACGTTCGGCATCCTGCTGGTCCTTTCGGTTATCGGTGCTTGAGCGCGGCCCGGCGGGTCACGCGATATCGACACGCAGTCGGGTGAGGCGCAGCGAGGCGATCCGCCATTCGCCGCCCTCCTTCCGGTAGGTTTCGTGATAATGGCCATAGCCGTGGATGGAGCGGAACGGCGCCCCCTCCGGCGCCCGGATCACGTCCGTCATCCCCCAGATGCCCCGCGCGCTGTCCGGCCCGGTCAACTCGATTTCGGGCATGAAGCCCTGATGCGCGCTCTCGGCGTGCTGGAGGCCGTTGCGGATGAAGGCGACGGCCGCATCGGGGCCGACCAGCGGCGGCTCGTCATACTCGTCGGCGAGCGTGCTCGGCGCCATGCCACCGCGCAGGTCGAACACCACGTCGTCGGTGAACAGGCCGCGATAGCCCTCCCAGTCCTTGCCATCCATGAACCGGAAATAGCGCGCCTTGAGCTGCTTGATCGCTTCGATATCGTCCATCACACCACCTCAGAAGGAATCGAGCGTGTCATAATCGTCGATCGCCGCGCCGAACCGCTTGAGGAACTCGAAGGTCGTGCGCTCCGGCTGCATCGCCGGCATGTCGTCGGTCGGGCACATGGTGATCGTCCAGAAGGCCAGCGCCGTCATCAACTGCTGGCGAACGTTGAGGAAAGCCTCGTCGAAGTCGATCTTCGGCACGCCGCGCTCGGCCATCAGGTCGAGGTAGAGGCGCAGCAGGTCCTTGTGCCAGTCGCGGCGCTGCTCGACGGTCAGCGCGCTGGTGGTCGAAAAGGCGAAATCGCGGCTCCAATGGCCGATGGTGACGAGCTGCCAGTCGGCGAGGCCGAGCTTGTCGTCCTTGGTGATGAACCAGTTCTTCAAATGCACGTCGCTGTGGATCAGCGCGTGCGGCAGGTCATTGTGACGCGCCACCGACTTTTCCGTACAGGGCCAGATTTCGGCGCGGCGCTTGAACAGGCGGGCGGGCATGACCGACTCCGCCCGCGCAAAGCCCTTGTCGCAGAAATCGGGGAAGTCCGGCGCGCCGCTCATCATGTCGGCCCACCAGATCGGCCAGCGCTTGAACGGCAGCGTCGCGGTGCCGAGTTCCGGGCTTTCGTAGAAGCGCGAGTGCAGGTTGGCGAGGGTCGTCACCATGGCTTCCGCCTGCGCGCGCGTCAGGGTGGTGCGCTCGTCGGGGAAGTGCACGTCGGCCGCCATGTCGTCCATCAGGATCAGATAGGCGAAGCTCTTGGGGTCGAATTGGGCATAGCGGGCATTGGGCGTCGGGATATCCAGCCGGCCGCGCGCGAGATTGTAGAAATTGGCCTCCGCCTGCGCGGTTTCCGACACGCCGAGGACGATCCGGTTTTCCAGCGTCTCGGCGGCCTTGCAGAAGACCGTGGCGGGCAGGCCGGCGGCGGCGGCCGCGTCGTTATAGGTGATGAAGATGCGGCGGCGGTTGGACGAGCCGTCGTCGCGTTCGTCGAACGAAAAGGACGTCACCGCACCGCCCGCGACATCGCGGCAGAGCACGTCCGTCAGCCATTGCGTCGTGATCGACTTGTAGGAGGTCGGCACCTGGTCCGCGCTGGTGACGGGGCGGTCATGGTCCTCATTCTCATAGGCGATCCGGATGGCTTCGGCGGTGACGTGCATGTGCAACCCTCGTTGATGGCTCTGGTAAGGCCGATCGGCCTCCGCTTGTCGCCGACAGGATTAAGGCGATGGCCTTATCCCTGTCAATCACCCGTCAGGCCGAACCCACCAGTCCGCGCAGGGTCGCGATGCGATCCGCCTCGCCGGCCGGCTTGTCGCGCCGAATCCGGCTGATGCGCGGAAACCGCATGGCGAGGCCGGACTTGTGGCGTTTCGACAGGTGGACCGAATCGAACGCGACCTCGAGCACCAGCGTCTTTTCCACCTCCCGCACCGGCCCGAAACGGTTGACGGTGTGGGTGCGCACGAAGCGGTCGAGTTCGCGCAGCTCCTCGTCGGTGAAGCCCGAATAGGCCTTGCCGACCGGCAGCAATTCGCCCGCCTCCGTCCAGCAGCCGAAGGTATAGTCGGAATAGAAGCTCGACCGTTTGCCGTGGCCGCGCTGGGCGTACATCATCACGCAATCGGCGACGAGCGGATCGCGCTTCCACTTGTACCACAGGCCGACGCGCCGCCCGCCGACATAGGCGCTGTCGCGGCGCTTGAGCATCAGCCCCTCGATCGCCGCGTCGCGGGCGCCGTCGCGCAGCCGTTCGAGGGTCGCGAAGTCGTCCGCCTCGACCAGCGGGGAGAGGTCGAAGCGGTCGGCCGGCAGGCGCGCGACGAAATCCTCCAGCCGCGCGCGCCGCCGATGCCAGGGCAAGGGCCGCAGATCCTCCGCGCCCTCGACCAGCAGGTCATAGAGGCGGATGAAGGCCGGATAGTCCGCCAGCATGCGCGCCGAGACGGCCTTGCGCCCGAGCCGCTGCTGGAGCGCATTGAAGCTGGCCGCCCCGCCGCCTGCGCCACCCTGATGCGTGCCCCGGACCAGCAATTCCCCGTCGAGCGCGGCCTCGCGGGTGAAGGCCGCCGCGACATCGGGGAAAGCGCGCGTCACATCGTCCCCGCCCCGGCTGTAGAGCCGCGTCTCGCCGCCCGCCCGGACGATCTGCACCCGGATGCCGTCCCACTTCCACTCGGCGGCGAAATCGGCGAGGTCGAGCTTGAGCGCCTCCAGCGGGTGGGCCAGCATGAACGGCCTGAACACGGGATGGGCGCCCGTTTCCGGCCGGGGCGTGGCGCCGGTCGCCCAGGCGAAGATCGGCGCATAGGGCGGCGCGATGCCGTGCCAGACCTCCTCCAGCACATCGAGGTCCAGATCATAGGCCCGCGCCAGCGCCGTCCGCGCCAGCCGCGCCGAGATGCCGACGCGCAGGCCGCCGGTCGCGAGCTTGAGCAGGGCGAAACGGCCCGAGGCATCCAGCCGGTCGAGCATCGCCGCGAGCGCCGCCGGCGCCTCCGACCGCCCCAGCGTCGACAGCTTTTCGACCACGTCCGAAAGCCGCAGCGCTTGCGGGGGCGGCGCGTCGTGCGGGACGGGCCATATCAGCGACACGGTTTCAGCGAGGTCGCCGACATAATCCCGGCTCATCGCGAACAGCACCGGGTCGCAGCGCTGCTCGACCAGCGCGCCGATCGCCGCCGCCTTCACCGCCGGCAGGTCGAGTTCGCCGGTCAGCGCCGCCATCGCCCAGCCGCGATCGGGATCGGGGGTGGCGGCCAGATAATCGGCGATCAGCTTGAGCTTGGCGTTGCGCGAACGTGTATAGACGAGGCCGTCGAGAAGCTGGGAAAAGGCGCGCACAGCACCGTAACGATCCAGCGCGGCGGCGGTGCCGTCGATAGCGGTCGATCACGACGGTCGCCACCGCCGGCTTTCTGGTCTATCGCGCGGGCATGACGCGGCGAAGCAAGGCTCGGGGACTGGGACGCTGGGTGCTGGGCGCCGCGCTGGTGGTCATGCTGCTCCTGTCCGCCATCGGCTATCGGGAGGCGCGCCGCGATCCGGTGGTCCGCCACCATGCGATGGCGCTGGAGAATTGGCCGGCGGGCGCGCCGCCGGTGCGCGTCCTGCTGATGTCCGACATCCACGTCGCCTGGCCCGACATGCCGCCCGCCCGCGTCCAGCGCATCGTCGGGCAGATCAACGCCCTGAAGCCGGACATCGTGCTGATCGCCGGCGACATCGCCAGCGGGCGATTGCTCTCGATCCACTATTCCAAGGCCGAGGTGGTGGCCGCGCTGCGCGGCCTGAAGGCGCGCTATGGCGTGTTCGCCGTCTATGGCAACCACGAGCATCGGCTCGGCCCCGTGGAGTTCCGCCGGGAATTGACCAAACTTGGCATCCGCACGCTGGTCAACGACGCCGCCTATGCCGGGCCGCTCGTCATCGGCGGCGTCGACGACGATACCTCCAGCCATGCCGAGCTTGGCCAGACCCAGCAGAGGGCGCTCGCCCTTGCCAAGGCGCGGGGCGATGCGCCGATCATCCTTTTCACCCACAATCCCGCCATATTCCCGTGGATGGCGGAAGGCATTCCGCTGATGCTGGCCGGACACAGCCATTGCGGCCAGATCAAGCTCGGCCGCCTTTCCCGGTCATGGCTGAACCCCTATCGCAGCACGGCGCCCTGCGGGGTGAGCTGGCTGGGGGGCCGCACCTTGATCGTCACCGCCGGGCTGGGCACCAGCGGCCCGCCGATGCGCTTCCACGCGCCGCCCGACCTCTGGATGATCGAGGTGGGCGGCGCGCGCGAAGGCGTTAAAGCGCGTCCTTGACCTTCTTCCCCGCGAACAGGGCGAGGATCAGGAAGACGAGGAAGATCGCGATGGCGATGAAGAACAGGATCTTCGCGATGCCGACCGCGGCGCCGGCTATTCCTGAAAAGCCGAGCAGGCCCGCGACCAGCCCGATGACCAAGAATATCAATGCGAGTTTCAGCATCGCCGTTCCTTCGATGATTGTTCCTTCGGTCCCAACGCGCGGAAACGCATAAGGTCTCAGCCGTTGCGGCCGGTCTCGAAAAGAAACCAGACGCGCTTTTCAGCCTGATCGACCCATTCGTCGACAAGGCCGGAGGTGGCGATGTCATCGGCCTCCTCGGCCTGCTCCTTCACGGCGCGCAGCGATTCAACGAGAACGCGATTGTCGGCCTGAAGCTCTGCCAGCATGTCGGCCGCCGAGACGTAATCCGCGTCATTGTCCTTGACCTGCTGAAGCCGGCTGATGTTGCCGATCGACCGCAGCGTCGTGCCGCCGGTCTTGCGCACCCGCTCGGCGATCAGGTCGGTGGTGGCGAGGATCTCCGCCGCCTGCTCGTCGAGCAGCAGGTGATAGTCACGGAAGTGCGGGCCGGAGACATGCCAGTGGAAATTCTTGGTCTTGAGATAGATGGCATAGCTGTTGGCCAGCGCGACGTTCAGCGCCGAGGCGACGCCCTTCAGCTGATTGTCGTCGAGATCGGTCGGCGTTTTCAATGCGGACTTGGGTTTTGCCATGATGAGCTCCTGTGGAATCGGTTTCGTATCCATAACGGTTTTGCACCCGAACTGTTCAACGCAAACTTCTCATCGCTCTGATCGGTCCCTTCAATCATCTTCGTCCTCATAGCCGACAAGGTCCAGTGCCCGGGCGCTGATCTGATGCGTCGCGCACCAGTGGACCAGCGCCTCCTCCCGCCCGTGCGTCACCCACACCGCGCGCGGGCCGAGTTCGCGGACGGTGGCGGTCAGCTCGTCCCAGTCGGCATGGTCGGAAATCACCAGCGGCAACTCGACATTACGCTGCCGCGCGCGCTGGCGGACTCGCATCCAGCCCGATGCCATGGCGGTGATCGGATCGGGCAGGCGACGGCTCCAGCGGTCGTTGAGCGCGCCGGGCGGGGACAGGACGATGCGGCCTTTGAGGTCGTCCTTCGGAACGCCGGTCGCGGGGCGCAGGTCGCCAAGCTCCACGCCATGCGCCTGATAAAGCTCGCACAGCCGTTCCAGCGCGCCGTGGATGAAGATGGGGTAATGCCAGTCGCGGTCGCGCAATTCGCGGATCACCCGCTGCGCCTTGCCCAGCGCATAGGCGCCGACCAGCACGCAGCGGTCGGGATTGGCGACGGCGGCGGCGATCAGCCGGTCGATCTCGTCGGCCGTCTCCGGGTGGCGGAAGACCGGCAGCGCGAAGGTCGCCTCGGTGACGAAGACGTCGCACGGCACCGGCTCGAAGGGCGGGCAGGTCGGATCGTGGCGGCGCTTGTAATCGCCCGACACGACGATGCGCTCGCCCTTGTGCTCCAGCACGATCTGCGCCGATCCCAGCACATGGCCGGCGGGCACGAAGCGCACCATGACGTCGCCCAGCCGGATCGCCTCGCCATAATCGAGCGGCTGGCCGTTCTGCGCGCCATAGCGGGTCGCCATGATCGCCAGCGTCTCCGGCGTCGCCAGCACCGCGCCATGCCCGCCGCGCGCATGGTCGGCATGGCCGTGGGTGACGAGTGCGCGCGGTTTGGGCGAGGACGGGTCGATCCACGCATCGGCGGCGGGGATATATATCCCGCCGGGATGGGGCTCTATCCAGGAACCGGGGCGGGCCATGAGGAGCTATATGGGCCGGGCCGGGCAAAGTTCCATCAAGGAGGATCGCCGCATCGCCGCCGTACCGCTGACCCCGCCCCTGCCGCCCGTCCTCGCCGACTGGTTCGCGC
>CAZACH010000051.1:0-10819 GCA_964483275.1 uncultured Sphingomonadaceae bacterium
TCGTGGTTGGCCATGGCGATGTCGAAGGCCGTGCCGTCCATGTGCTTCGAGCGCGGCGCGCCGCCGACGGCCCGGTTGTGCGCCGGACTGCGGTAGGCCGAACGGACGATGAGCGGCTTACCAAGCCGGTCGCGCAGCGCCTGGAGCTTGTCGAGCGCCTCCTCGTTGATGCGCAGCGATCCGCTGCCCCGGCAGGCGATCTCAGCGGGGGAGAAATCCTTCCAGCGCCACGAACGATCGGGCACGTCGCGCCAGTGTTTGTAGGTCATGGTCGTCATCGCAGGTCTCCAGGCACAAAAAAGCCCGCTCCTCGGCGAGGGCGGGCGGTGGTCACGAAAGTCGGGCGGACGGGTTAAGGCGACGGCCCGAAGAGCTTCAGCTTAATGGCGATGCCGGCCATCAAGGCGAGCAGGACGCCGGTGGTGATCAGCCGCACGGCGGTCTGGACGGCCGTCTGTTTCGCGAGGCGGAAACCCGCGAGCAACGAGCGAAGATCACGGATGTCCTCGGCGGCATCCTGGCCATCGAGGCCGACCTCATGCAGGGCGCGCCGCGCACCCGTCTCGGCCGCGCGCTCCAGCAGGGCTTCAAACTCGGCGGCCGGCAGCGCGATCAGCGCCCCGCTTTCTGGTTCCTTGTCCATGACGCAATCCGGGAGTGATCAGAGGACCAGCGAGCCGGCCAGCGTGAACCCGATCCCGGCGAGCGTGGCGTCGGGCGTCGATGGCGCGACCACGCTGAGCACCTGGCCGGGCTCCAGCACGGCTTCGCTGGCAGCGATGAAGGTGGCGCTCGTGGCGGCCGCGGCAAAGCGCATGGTGGCGCTGCTCACGCTATCGACCCGGATGTCGAATTCCGCCTGGGCGGTTGCCGCGGCTTCGGCGCTGGCATGGCTGCCGGCAAGATCGATCTTCAGCCGGGTGCGTCGGGCTATCGGAATCCGCACGATCACCTCGTCCGCTGCCGGTTGCCCGGCCTTGTAGCCGCTGATGTCGGCCGGGGGATCGGCCGCATCCGCAGTCTCGACGACCTCGATGGCCAGCCACGTGCGCTCGAGGCCGCGCAGCTCCCCGGCCGTGCCGACATAGACCGCCAGCTCGAACCAATCGCCCGCCGATACCGGAAGAACCGCGCTCGACAGATTCCGCATCTGGTTGGAGTAGCCGCTGTCGCCGCGCACGATGACGGCGCCGCCGCCCGGCACGCTGTTTCCGTTCTTGCGCACCTCGACCAGCTGACTGGTCGGCGAGGTCTGCCACTCGATGTTGCCGACGATCCGGACCTTCGTCACCCCGGCGGGAATGGTCAGGCGGGAGGGCTGGCCCGCATCCCAGAATGCGTCGCTGTCATACTCGGCGGTTTGCCATGGCACGGCGACGTAAACGCCGGTCGTCGCGACGCTGAAATTGGTCGAGCGTCGCAGCAGCGCGCCCCGGAAGGGCAGCAGAGCGCGGTTGAAGATGCCGACGCCTGTGGCGCCCCACGCGGCTCCATCGAACTGGAGCACGTCGCCATTGGCGGCACCGGCGATGGAGACGTCGGTGAGATCCCCCAGCGCGCCAGCGCCGCCGCCGACCCCGTAGAGGTCGCCGCCATTGCCCTGAACCAGCACTGTCGCGCCCGGTACGATGACGACCTCTGCGCCGGAGCCCGCATATTTGGCGCGGATGTCCTGGCCGCCGCTGGTGGCATTTCGGATTGCAAGCCGCCGGTGATTGGCGGGCAGTGTCAGGGTCCGGGACGCCGTCAGCGTGCCGGTGAGGATGATCAGACCGTTACGGTTGGCTTGGGTACCAGTCAGCGTCATGTTGGCGTCGGCCATTGCCAGCGACAGCGCCCGGTTCATGGCGTTGTCGAGGGCATCGACCGCGTCATTGATCGTGACCTCTTTCTGGTTCTGGGCGGCCGCGACATGGGTCACGGCCAGATTTGGGCTGGGCATCAGTTGATCTCCAAAGTGACGGTGCGCGGGAAGCCGCGGCCTGCGACGGCGCTGATCTGGAAGACGGCGACGGTCAGGGACGACGGGACCACACCGAAGTCGGCGAGGATGTCGGCATTGGCGTAGACGACGTTCGGGCTCGTCGCGGTGAGCGTCCGCTTCACCGCGCCGCCAGGGGCGGAGAGGATGTCGATTTCGTAGACCTCGGAGGTCTCGCCGAGCGGCACGAGGCCGGTGCCGTCCTTCAGCTCGCCGCCGATCCGCGTCCGCCGGACCCAGGAGAGACTGATGTTGGCTGGACTGCCGGTCAGAGCCGCCTGCACGTTCCAGGGCGCGTAGGGCTTGAGGTCCCGGCCGGTATGGCCGGCGACCAACGTTTCCGCATCCTCGAAGATCGTGCCGAAGCCGACCGCTCTCCAGGACCGGGGGAGACCGAGATCGCCGAGCGAGGTGACCACGGTCTCGACATCGTCGGGGTCGAGGAGGACAAACAACTCACCGGCCTCGTGCCCCTCCACGAAGACATCGGTGCCACGTCGGCCACGCAAAAGCCCGGACAGGGTGTATGAGCCGTCAGGGTTGAGCGTCACGTTGCGGAACTGGATGATCTCGGGCTCGCCGTTGGCCTTGAGGACGAGGGCCGCGTTGGCGCCGCTAAGCATCGAGTCCTGGGTGACACTCTCCAGCCGTTCGCCGCCGGTGGTCATGAACACCGTGAGGCTGTTCGTCTCATCGGTCGCGAACGGGGATGTCGGCGTGCCAAGGGCATTCGCCGTGGCGCCCCAGGCCGCCTCGCTCAAGGATCGCCCGACCTGCGCCCACGCCGTGCCGTCGGCGCTCCGGTAGAGAGAGGCGCCGGGCCAGCCCGGGCCTCCAAAGCCGCCCATGAGGTAGTAGACCCGCGACCCCGACCCGCCGGTGTCATCGGTGTCGCGCAATAGCGGAACGTCCGGCAGGATCAGCCGCGTCGCGGCCTGACTGCCGACGATTTGGACCGGTTTGCCGGAGCCGCCATCGGCAGCCACGTTGGAGACGTAGGTGGCGGCAGCCTCCGAAACCCCTTTCACCGCGAGCGAGAAATCGGCCCCGACATCGAGACGGGTGATGCGGGTTCGGAAGGTCGAACCCGAGGCAAAGACCACGTCCACGACATCGGTGGGATCGAGGCGCAGCCAGTCGGCCGGTAGTTCTGCTTCGTAAGTGCTGCGTTCGATCCAGGCGCTGTAGAGCGTCTTGGCGGCGATCTGCTTGGCCGTCGTCGCGTCCAGCGCAAGGGCCAGCTCTACGCTGGACTGGTTGCGCGAATGCATGGTCGGCAGCGGCAGGGATGTGCGCTTTTCGCTCTGCGTGCCCTGCTGGTAGTCGGCGCCGCAATCCATGTAGACGACGCTGACCCGCTCGGGAAGCTCGACCTCCTGCGTGCGACGCTCACGCCAGCTTTCGCCGGTCCGCTCATCCAGCGGCAGCAGAAGATCCGCGTCGATCGTCGCGGCGGGCGGTCGTCCCCGCGTCCGGAACCGCAGGGCATCGTCACTTTCCGCAGCGTCGAAGAAATAGGCCTGCGCCAGCGGCTCGATCGCGCCCCGCACGGTGGTCTGCCGCCCGATGACATAGCCGGGAACCGTCGCCCCGAGATCGGCGACGTCGATATCGGACAGACCAAGGCCGGCACGGGCGCAAAGGTCGGAGACGATGCCGGAGAGCGACTCTCCACCACCGCCGCCGCGATTGAGGAAGAGCTTCGCCCAGCCCTGGCTGCCGCGGACCAGATGCGTGTCGGTGACGGCATCGTAAACCTGAGCACCGCCTTCGCTGACCGCACCCGGCCAGATCTCATTGAGAACAAGAGCGCCCGTGGCGGTGTCCAGCTGGATGACGCGCGTGCCCCGCATCAGCGTCCAACGCTGCCCGCGCAGGCGGCACTGACCGTAGTAGGGCCCTTCGTAGTTGATCTGGATCGGAACGACCGTCTTCCAGACGATGCCAGTGTCGCTGCGCCATTTCAGCGTATAGATCGCGCCGGGCGATCCCCCGTTCGAGATGCGCGCCTGAAAGATGACGCTGTCGTCGGTCGTGTCGTAGGTGAGCCCGCCCGCGCTGCCGTAGAAGCCGGTGGCGCCGCTCTCGACATCCGAGGCTGCGAAGGTGGCAACCTTCTCGAAGGTGACGCCGAGGGATTGGCCGGTGAGGCCGTCGTACCCTGCCAGCGCGGAGACCCGCAGGCGATAGAGGCCGAGGCTTCCATAGTTCGTGCTCGTCCCGCTGCCGAGGATCCAGCCATCCCCGAAGCCTTCGCCGACCGCACCACCAATGACGCCCCGAACGCGAGGCTCGGTGACGCTCTGCCCGGCGCCCCAGACATAGCCCATGGTGTCGGCACGGATGAGTCCGACATCGTCGAAGAGCGATCCGGTGAGAACGAAGTCGACGCGGCCAGAGGGGCCGTAGGCTGAAACCATCCCCATCCACGTCGTGGCGACGAACCGCAGGGTCGAATTGTTCAGGCCGTTGCTGGTGGAGCCGAAGCGACCGACCTCCTTGAGAGCGTTCGGTTCGATGCGCAGGATCGGGCGTGAGTTGCTCGATCCGGTCACGACATAGAGGTGGCCGTCTTCACCGCAGAACAACGTGCTCGGGAAGTTGTTCGGCGCGACGGCCGTGATGTCCGTCATCCGCGCCTGGCGGTCCTCCTTCATGGTCCGGAGGCTGAAGCGGCGGATCCCGGCCTCGGCGGCGTTGACGTCGCTGTCCAGGAAGTAGCCGTATCCGCGCCGCCAATCGACTGCCAGGTCGTCGATCTGGTAGGTCCCGAAATATCCGCCTTCGCCCGTCGTGATGAAATCGAGCAGCTGGTAAGGCTGCTGCGCCGCCCGCTGGTAGGTGATCTCGGCCGTGATGTTGGGGATGCGGTTGCCAAAGTCCGCGAGCGCCAGATCTTCGAAGACGATGGTGGCAAGACCCCGATGGGCGGGTGCACGGCCCGCGCCGACGTGCGTTTCGATCAGCGGATCGGCCAGCTGATCCTCCGCCCCGGAATGGAAACGGAACTTGAGATCCGGGTTGGCAACGTCGGGGCTCGCGCCGGTCTTGTCGTAGATGAGTTTGCCGTCCGCCCAGATCCGAAGCACGTCCTCGGCCGGCCCTTCGCCGAAGCTGAGGGCGAAGGACGCGAAGTAGGAATACGTGACCGAGGTCTGGGTGGCTCCGCCGCCGCCCTTGCCGCCCGAGCGGGTCCGGGTGACGTTCTGCTGCTCACGGATGCCGGAGGACCAGATCATGTTGCCGGCCATGCGCAAGGTGCCGTAGCCGATGGCGATCGATGCGCCATAGGCGGACGAGGAAACGGTCAGGTCTCCGAGTCGGGGGCCTTCGGTGGTGACGTTCTGCCCCTTGGCGGGAAACAAGAGGCTGCCGACCACCGAGCCGACTAGCCAGCCGGCTTGCCAGCCGAGGCCGACCGCGGAGCCGAGCGCGGCTCCGCCCACTGCGACGAGGATGGCCATTGAGCGTTCTCAGCAAAAGTGGGGACCGGTTTCGCGTCCGAGAACGCGACACACAAAGTCCCGAGGTCAGGATCCGGGAGAGCGAAAGCGAAATGCGAACTTGATCTTGGCCGGCCATTCGCCGGCATAGGGTTCCTCGATCACCTGCCTGCGCGTGGCGTGCGCGTGTAGGAGATGCGGCCGTCCGAGCCGTTCCGTCAGAAAGCCGCAATGGCAGGGATAAGCCTGATCAGCGAAGACGAGGACGTCACCGGGCTTCGCTTGTGTGACAGCAATGCCGTCCAGGTGCCCGCGAAAGTGCTCGACGAAGCCCTGTCCCTGCGCGCGGCGCCCATAGGCCGTGCTGTCGTGGTCGGCGAGTTCGAGCGCCCGCGCAACAAGGACCACGAGCCCCGCGCAGTCGACACCGGCGCGGCTGCGCCCCTGGTGGCGCCAGGGAACGCCCAGCCAGGTCCGGGCCTCGGCGACGATCGCATCGGCCAGATCCCCGATCGCGGTGGCGGTCGCTGATGGTGGGCGGTCAGCGTGCATCGGGATAGCTCATCATGGCATCCTGGCCCGGCACGTAGGGTTCGCCGCGAAAGTTCAGGACGTTGGAGAAGCGGTCGATGCAGGTGTCGAGCCGCTTGTCGCAGCCGGGATGAACGCGGAAGGCGTCGCCGGATGAGATCGCGTATCCCATCGGCAGGAACAGCTCGATCCGCCCGCTGCCTTGGGTCCAGCTCTTGACCTCGGTGGAGCGACCGGCATTGGCGCCGGTCTCCCAGGTCAGCACACCGCCAGCAAACCAGCCATCAACCGCTCGCGGTTCATCGAGTGTGGCATTGAAGACCGCCCGGTCGATGACTGCCGTCACGACGCCCGACCGGCTCCAGGCTTCTTCGGCCTCGAACACCGCGCCGCCATCGGCGGTTTGCGCGCCGACAATGGTGTCGAAGGTCGGTTGCTCGGATGCGGTCGTTCCGGCGGTCACGCAGCGATAGACGCGGTTCTCGAAATCAGCGGAAGTCGGCACCGATACCGTCGTGTCGGTGATCGTCGCCACAACGGCGTCGAAGGCCGCGTTCGACTGGCTGCCGGCCGCGAGCTGGTGCAGGAGCCGGAAGCGGATAAACCTGGTCCCTACCGGCAACTGGGCCTGCGAAACGCCCCGCTGAACCCAGCTGTCTTCGGGCAGGATCACCTCGAAGCCCGTGTCGAGAAGGGTTGAGAGCAGGTTCGACGAGCCGTCCAGCGCTTCGATGACGACCCGCCCCAGATCGTCCGGGAACGAATTCGCCCGGCTCACCGATGCGTCCAGCCGGTAGGCGTCGCCGTCGATCTGCAGCGGATCCAGCCCCGCGACGAGGAGGTCGAGCGACTGGGTCAGTTCCCCCGATGCTGAGCTTCCGCCTTCCAAGTAGAAGCTGCCAACCGCAGGCGACAGACCGCCGTTGCTAGCGTCGTGCACGTCCCAGTCGCCGGACACCTTCGTCCATCCGGTGGGCGTGAAGCTGGAGCCGTCGCCGGCGCCATCCGCCTCGAAGCTGCCGTTGACGATCGGCAGCGCGAAACTGACCGGCGTTCCGGTCGTGCGCACGCGCACCACGTTACCGAGGATGTACGTCGTCGATCGGCCAATTTCTGGCGGATTGACCGGCACCTTGCAGCGGAGATCTCCGAGATCGGCGCGGCATTCGGGGCTGTAAAGCTCGCCGATGCGTTGCTGCAGCGCTTGCGTCATGCCGCGCAGTTCGGTCCGGAAAATGCCCTGCTCGGTCAGCACGACCTCGCCGAACCAGCCGCGGCGCATCCGAAGAGCGCCCATGGCGGGGTCCGCCCAGTTGACGAGGAAAATCCGCACCTCGGCCTGATCGAAGAGCCCCGCGCGCAGCTCCTCCTCGGTGATTGACGCGCTGTCGAAGACGCCCTCGACGTCGAGATTGTCGACGCTCAGGCTCGCATCGTTGGCGATGGCCGTGCGCGAATAGCCGGAACTCGCCTTGTAGACCTTGCCTTCGAACGACAGATCGCGGTCGTGGTCGGTGAAGAAGAACTCCTTGCCGTCAACGCGCGAGATGCGCCAGCAGGTGGCGAGCGTCGTCACCGGTCCGGCGAGGTGTGCCGCGAGGGCTGCCGAAGTCGATTTCATGGTCTGATCTCCAGCACCGGGATCTGGCCCCAGCTGCCGAGCTGATAGGTTTCGATGGTGATGTCCATCTGATCGCTGTCGAAGCGGACGGGCACGTCGAACTCGACGTCCGCCGTCACCTGCACGCCGGATGCGGGTGCCACGGTGAAGGTCACGAGCCCGGTCGCCGTGTTCAGGCTCCAGCCCGAGACCGCCTCGACGCCGTCGCGATAGATCTTCACCGTTCCAGGCACGGGCTTGGTGATGACCCGGGTTTCGACCTCGCCGCCGCTCGCGTAGGTCTTCACGAGCTGGAACGTCTTGGTCACGCCGTCGCCTTGCCCGATCAGCTGGGCCAGCGCCTGGTAGTCGGTCCAGTCCTTGAAGCGGAAACCATAGGCGCGTCCGCGTCGCGCGCGAAAGAAGGCGATGAGGGTGGCCACCTGCTCGCGCTTCTTCAGACCGTGCGCCACGTTCCATTTGCCCCGTGCAGCGGCCCAGTTGGCGTTGCGCCGCTCGTGTCCCGAAACCGTTGTCACCACGGTGGTCGAGTAGCCGGGGCCGCCGGACGCCCCGTAGGAAATGTCCGGCGGGAACTGAACTTCGTGAAAGCCGCTCATCTGTCGATCCGTCAGAGATTACGCCGCGCCCGCTCCATGGCGCGGGCGGCGTCGGCGGCGATCTGCCCTTGTGCATAGCGAAAGCTGCCGGCGTCCGGCGTCGAGATGTTCATCACCACGTTGACGGGCGGACGGGATTCACGGGCCGAGCCCATCGCTGCCAGCTGGGCGCGCGACAGCACCATTTCGCCGCGCTGCAGGATCGCGGGCACCTCGTCGGCACGAAGCCCCGCAACACCGCCGTCGTGGAAGCGCGGCGCGCCTGCAAAGGCGAGTGCCGGGACGAGCCGCTGCTGGGCGGGACCCCCGGCGACGCCGCCTTGATGGAAGATGCCGGCGAACAGCCCGCCACTGCCCCCGAACAAGCCGCCGAGCAGTCCGCCGCCGCCTCCACCGAGTGCATTGGCCAGTGGGCCGAGGATCGAGGAGCGAACCGCGATGCGGGTGATGTCAGCCAGAATGCTATCGGCGAGCGCCTTGAAGTCGATCTTGCCGCCGGTCACGAAGTTGGCGATGGCGTCCTCGGCGCTGCGAAAGGCGCTGCTTAGAGCGCTTCCCAGCCCCTTGCCCCAATCCATCGCCTCGCCGGCATAGCGCGACAGCTCCTCGCGAACCGCGGCCCAGCCGGTCGCTGCCTGCGTGGCCGCCGTTGCCGCCGCTTCACCGGCGGCGCGGCTTGCTTCCGCGGCGCGTGCGGCGGAACCGGCCGAGCCCTCGCCGTCTCCTGCGGCATCGCCTCCGGCGCCGCCGATGGCTGCGAAGGCTTCATCGAGGCGCTCCGTCGCGCCGGCCGCATTGTCGATCTCGGTGTTCGCGCCCGCCATGGCCTCCCGGAGCGCCGCGATGGACGCGAGGGGCGCGCCTGCCAGCTCTCCAAGCGCCGTCGCCGTCTCTCGCGCGTTGTTGGCGGCAGCGCGCGCATCCTCGGCGAAAGCCGAGAGACCGAATTCCGGCGTCGCGAAGGTATCGGTCTCGAACGCGGCGGCGAAGGCATCACGCGCTGCATTGCCAGCCCGGCTCGCCGCGCCCGCAAACTCGTTCTCGATCCGGCCGAGATCGACATCCGGCACCAGTTCGATGGCCCGCTCGATGCCGATCGCCGCCAGACCCGCATTGACGCCTTCGAGGAGCGCGTTGATGCCGTCGACCGCGCCGTTCAGCATCGACTCCAGCCCGGCGATCAGCGCGTTCGCCGCTTGGATCGTCAGGTCGCCGATGGCCCGAGGCAGGTTGCTCCAGATGACGACCATCGCATCGAAAGCGCCCTGAAACGTGCCGATGGTGCGATTACCGAAGGCGACGACGGCCTCGAGCGATGCCTGTAGCGCGTCGGCGATGCTCGCTTGAACGCCGCTCCAGGCGGCGGCGGTGCGTGCTTTCAGGACGCCGGCCAGCAGTCCGATCCTGTCCCAGACCTCAGCTGCAACATCGCCCAGAAGGCCGAGCGCGGCGCCGAAGCCGCCGGTCGCCTGCACCAGGCGACCGAACTGATAGATCAGTTCACCCGCCGCCACGACCAGAGCCCCTATACCGGTGCGGATGAGCGCGCCGCGCAGAAAGACCAGCGCGGTGGCGAGGCCGCGCACCGAGGCAGCAGCCACGACCATGCCGGCGACCCAGCGCCCGGCGATGAAGGCGGCGAAGGCCGCGGCGATCGATGCCAGACGGCCGATGTTGTCGAACAGAAGCCGGATCGCCTGGCCGAGCGGACTGGTCGTGCGTGAGATCGCCGCCAGCGCGTCGGCGACGGCTTCGAGCGCCGGTGCGGCGGCAACGGCAAGCTGGTTCGACAACCCGCGCCAGATCAGACCGAGCCGGGAAATCGCGTCATTGGTCCGCTCGATCTGGTCGGCGTCCTGTTCGGACACAACCACGCCAAAATCACGGATGTCCTGTGTCGCCTGCCGCAGCGTGCCCGTGTCGATGCGGGAGATGGCGATGCTGCCTTCGTCGCCGAACAGCTGACCGGCCACCGCTGCACGCTCGGCGGCGGGCACGAAGTCCAGGATTGCCTGGTTGATGCGGCCGACACGCTCATCGAGCGGCAGGGCGAGCAATGCCGACGCCGAGAGCCCGAGGCGTTCGAGCGCCGCGACGGCAGGGCCGGTCCCGGCGGCCGCCTGGCTGAGGCGGCGCGTCAGGTCCTTGGTCGCCTGCTCGATGCCCGACATCGAGACGCCAGCCAGTTCGCCGGCGCGTTCCAGCACCTGAATGCTCTCGACGGTGGTCCCGAGCGACTGGGCGAGCTTGGCCTGTGCGTCGACGACCTGAAGGCCTGAGCGGATCATGGCAGCCGCGCCTCCGGCGAAGACGGCGGCAGCGGCGGCGGCGGCGATCTGGAGCCGGCGATAGAAGGCGGCGACGCGCGTGTTCGCCGCATCCATCTCGCGGGACAGGCGCCGCATGCCCTGTTCGCCCGCATCGCCAATGCCCTGCAGCTCGGCGCGCACCTCCCGGCCGCCGACGACGGCAAGGCGCACGGACACCCTTTTCTCAGCCATCGTGTTCAGCCTTCATTTGCGCATTGAGACCGCGCACCATCATTGCCTCGATGTCCGGCAACAGCTCCGCGCAGATCAGTGTGTTGAGCCCGAGCGCCTCGGCGTACTTCCGCTCGGCCCGGGAATAGTCGCGGATGCCCACC
>CAZACH010000052.1:0-10759 GCA_964483275.1 uncultured Sphingomonadaceae bacterium
AAGCCGATAGTGACGAAGACACTGGCGGCGCCATCAAGCTGCACGGCCCGGAAGGTTTTGCCGGCATGCGCGCGGCCGGGCGGCTGGCCGCCGAGGTGCTGGACATGCTCGTCCCGCACGTCGTGCCGGGCGTCACCACCGAGGAGCTGGACCGGCTCGCCCACGCGCATACCGTGGCGGCGGGCGCGGCGCCGGCGCCGCTCAACTATCGCGGCTTCCCCAAGTCGATCTGCACCTCGATCAACCATGTCGTGTGCCACGGCATTCCCGGCCCCAAGATCCTGAAATCCGGCGATATCATCAATATCGACGTGACCGTGGTGCTGGACGGCTGGCACGGCGACACCAGCCGCATGTTCCTGGTCGGCGACGTTCCGCTGAAGGCGCGCCGGCTGGTCGAGGTGACTTACGAGGCGATGATGCTGGGCATCGAGCAGGCGCGGCCCGGCAACCGGCTCGGCGATATCGGCCATGCGATCCAGACGCTGGCCGAGAAGCATCGCTATGGCATCGTTCGCGATTTCTGCGGCCATGGGCTGGGGCGCATCTTCCACGACGCGCCGAACGTCGTCCATGCCGGCCGTCCGGGCACCGGGCCGGAGCTGCGGCCGGGCATGTTCTTCACCATTGAGCCGATGATCAACGGCGGTCGCGGCGACGTGAAGCTGCTCGACGACGGCTGGACGGCGGTGACGCGCGATCGCTCGCTGTCGGCGCAGTTCGAGCATTCCATCGGCATCACCGAAACCGGCTGCGAGATCTTCACGCTCAGCCCCGCCGGCCTGCACCATCCGCCTTACTGAGCCGGCGCATGCCCCTCGCCGATGCGCCGACGCTGGCAATCGGCGGCGGCTGCGGCTAGGCGGCGGCCTATGACCGTCGATCCCGTCGCCCTGACCCAGAAGCTGATCCGTTGCCGCAGCGTCACGCCGCACGACGACGGCGCGCTCGACCTGCTGCAACAGGCGCTGGAGGGGCTGGGCTTCACCTGCTGGCGGCTGCCCTTCGGCGAGGCGCCGGACGGGCCGGTCGACAATCTCTTTGCGCGGCGGGGCGCGGGCGGCCCGCACTTCGCCTTCGCCGGGCACAGCGACGTGGTGCCGCCCGGCGAGGGCTGGGCCGTCGATCCCTTTGCCGGCGAAATCCGCGGCGACCTGCTGCACGGGCGTGGCGCCGTCGACATGAAGGGGGCGCTGGGCGCCTTCATCGCCGCTGCCGCCGCTGTCCGCGACCATCCCGGCAGTCTCAGCCTGATCATCACCGGCGACGAGGAGGGGCCGGCGACCTTCGGCACCCGGCGGATGCTGGAGTGGATCGAGGCCAATGGCCATGTCCCCGACCTCTGCCTGGTCGGCGAGCCGACCTCGCAGGCGCGGCTCGGCGACATGATCAAGATCGGGCGGCGCGGCTCGGTCAACATGCGCATCACCGTGCCGGGGCGGCAGGGCCATGTCGCCTATCCGCATCTCGCCGACAATCCGATCAGCCGGCTCGTCCGTATTCTCGACCGGGTGAAGGCGCGCCGGCTGGACGAGGGGGACGACTGGTTCCAGCCGTCCAATCTCGAAGTGACCGATATCGGCTGCGGCAACCCGGCCGAGAATGTCATCCCCGGCGAGGCGCGGGCGCGGCTGAACATCCGCTTCAATGTCAGCCATCAAGGCGCGGCGCTGGTCGAATGGGTCGAGTCGGTGGTGCGGGAGGAGGCGCCCGGCGCAACCGTCGATGCCCGCATATCCGGCGAAGCCTTCCTGACGCCGCCGGGCGCGCTGTCGGCGATGATCGCCGAGGCGATAAGCGCGGAAACCGGCCTCGCGCCGCAACTGTCGACCAGCGGCGGCACCTCGGATGCGCGCTTCATCCGGCGGCTGTGCCCGGTCGCCGAGTTCGGCCTGCCCAACGCCACCATGCACCGCACCGACGAGGCCGCGGCCGTGGAGGACATCCGCGCGCTCGCCCGCATCTATGGCGGCGTGCTCCGTCACTTTTTCGGGGTGTAGGGGGAGGATCGCTTCCGGTTCAGCGTCTTGATTGCCCTGATTTCCAAGCCGCCAGTCGAAACCACCCCAGGGCGGCATGTGTGTTTGTTGAATCCGCTCCGCTATTCCCACCCCCGTTCGTCCTGAGCCTGTCGAAGGACGACAGCGCGGGCCTTCCCACCTGCAAGATCTGGAGCAGCCCCCCAGGCTGGACGGTCGTCCTTCGACAGGCTCAGGACGAACGGAGTCGGGAGGGCGGTTCTTTCCCACCCGCGATGCCGATCAGCGCATGCAGCGCTAGCCGATCATCACCCGGGTCCGCTGCTCCACCCAGCGCTGGAAATCCTCGATCGGCATGGGTTGCGCGATCGCGAAGCCCTGCATCAGGTCGCAACCCATGACCCGCAGGACGCCGGCCTGCACCGGGCTTTCGACCCCTTTCGCGACGACTTCATAGCCAAGCCCGTGGGCAAGGCCGATGATCGCCTGCGCGATGGTGCGGGACTGCGCCGACAGGGCGATGTCGGCGACGATCGAGCGGTCGATCTTCAGCCGGTTGATCGGCAGCTGACGCAACCGGGTGAGGTTGGAATAGCCGGTGCCGTAATCGTCGATGGCGATGCTCGCGCCCTGCCGTTTGAGGTCGGCGAGGCCGGCAATGACATGCGGTTCGCTCTGCATGAACAGCGTTTCGCTGATCTCCAGCTCAAGCTGCGTCCAGTCGGCGGCGTTGTTCTCCATCGCCGCCTTGACGGCGGCGATGAACTCCGGCCGCTCCAGCTGGCGCGCGCTGACGTTGAAGCTCAGCCGGTTGGCGATGCCGCGCCGGCGCCACTCGCCGAGCAGGGCGCCCATGCGCTGGATGACCCAGTCGCCAATCTCAAGGATCAGGCCGGTTTCCTCGGCCAGCGGGATGAAGTGGCCGGGCAGGTGGGTGATGTCGCCCCGGCGCCAGCGCAGCAGCGCCTCGCCCGAAATGGCGCTGTGCCCGGTCGCGGCGACCTGCGGCTGGATGTGCAGCTCGAACTCGTCGTCGACCAGCGCCTGCTTCAACTGGCGCTCCAGCGATTGCCGGTCCTCGTCGCGTGCCCGCAGTTCCGCCGAATAGAATTGCACCTGCCCGCGCCCGCTCGCCTTGGCGTGATACATGGCGATGTCGGCGCATTTCATGAGCTGTTGCAGGTCCTCGCCATCGCCGGGATGGCAGGCGACGCCGATCGAGGCGCCGATCTCGATCGGCTGGCCCGCGATCTCGAAGGG
Organism: uncultured Sphingomonadaceae bacterium; assembly: GCA_964483275.1. Taxonomy (GTDB): domain Bacteria; phylum Pseudomonadota; class Alphaproteobacteria; order Sphingomonadales; family Sphingomonadaceae; genus JBBCJR01. The sequence continues at coordinate 3,240 of CAZACH010000052.1, forward strand.
CTGGCACAGCGTGCGCATCGTCGCCTCGGCAAAGCGCATGACGTCGGATTGGTCGCCGGCGTCGGGGGCGAGGATGGTGAATTCATCGCCCGCCAGCCGCGCGACGATCGGCTGGTCGCCGCCGGTGACGGACGGATAGTCGCTGGCCAGCGCGCTCAGGCGCGCCGCGATGGCCGACAGCAGCAGGTCGCCCTGCGCGTGGCCGAGCGTGTCGTTGACATGCTTGAAGCGGTCGAGGTCGATGAACAGCAGCGCGGTCAGCCCCTGCGGGGGCTGCGCGGCCAGCAGCCGCTCCGCCGCGCGCCTTAACTGGCGGCGATTGGGCAGGCCGGTGACGGCGTCGCGCAGGGCCAGGTCCTCGAAGCGGACGAGGTTGGCGCGGGCGCCGTCGAGCAGCCGGTTGATCGCCTCCACCAGTTGCGGGAAATCCTCGAAATCCGCGGCATCGAGGTTGGTGGCAAGCTCCCCGTGGCTCGCCGTGACCACGCGCTCGACGACGGAATCGATCGCCCCGGCGGTTTCGGTGATGGAACGCATCATCCCCACCCAGCTGACGATGCCGCAGGCCAGCGCGAAGACCACGGCATACAACAGCGCCTGCTGATCGTCGCCAGCCGTCAGCGCGCCCATCATCATGGCGATGATGAACACAAGGCAGCCCGCGCCGATCGCAAAGGCGCTGGCTCTGGCTCGCAGCGACATGTCCAGCATCAGGTCTTTGAAACGCTCCGATTACAAAATGCGACTGTTTCGCAACCTGTATGCGCGACGCTGGTTAAGGAAAGGTGGCCGTCCTGTCGCGGCGCAGCACGATATAGAGCGCGCCGGCCCCGCCATGGCGCGGATGGGCGGGCCGCACCGCGGCGATGCGATGGGCGGGGCCATGGGCCGACAGCCAGTGCATGATCTGGCCGCGTATCAGGCCGCGCCGTGCCTCGCCATTGGCGCGGGGACGCGGCGGACGGCCGGTGACGAGCAGCAGCAGCCGGATGCCGTCATCATGGGCACGCGCGATTTCCTCCAACACCGTGTGATGGGCATCGGCGAGGGTCAGGCCATGCAGGTCGACGGTGCGCTCCGGCGCGGCGCGGCCGGAAGTCAGCCGGCGGTCCCAGCCGCCGTCCAGCGTCCGCCGGTCGATCGGCAGGGCGCGTTGGGGTGTCGGCGGCGGCGGCGGCGCGGCGGCCCGTCCGGGTGACGGCGGGCGCGGGGGACGTGGCGGGCTTTTCGCCACGGCCGGCGTGGCGGGCGGTTCCGGCGGCGGCCGGCCCGGCAACGGACGGACGGTTGCGGCGACGCGCCGCCACAGTGCCGCTTCGTCAGGGTCGAGTCGCCGGACCACCAGCGGTCAATCGCGCGGCGGCGGCCTTGGGCAGCAGGATCAGCGCCTCGCCGGCGCGCGACATGCCGCCCGCCGTCTTGCGCGCCTCCGTCCCCGCGCCCCAGAAAGTGTCGAAGCGGTTGGCGCCCTTGATCGCGCCGCCGGTATCCTGCGCCACCCACAGGCCGGGCGCGGCCTCCCGCCCTTCGAGGCGGAGGAAAACCGGCGCGCCGAGCGGCACGAACAGCGGGTCGGCGGCCACCGTGATGCGCGGCGTCACCGCGACGCCCAGCGCGCCGATCGGCCCGTCTCCGGTGATCTCGCGGAAGAAGACATAGCTCTTGTTCTCGCGCATCAGGGCGCGGCCCTGCTCCGGATTGGCGCGCAGCCAGCCGATGATGCCGTCCATCGAGGCCTGGCCGGGCGCCAGCGCGTTCATGTCGCGCAGCCGTCTGCCGATACCGACATATTCGCGGCCATTCTGCCCGTCATAGCCGATTCGCATGATGCTGCCGTCGGCCATGCGCAGCCGCCCGGAGCCTTGAATCTGGAGGAAGAACAGCTCGATCGGGTCGGCCGCCCATGCCAGCTCCAGCCCCTTGCCGGCGAGCGCGCCGTCATAAATCTCGCCCCGCTCATAATAGGGGATCAGGCGCGTGCCGTTGACCCGGCCGCGAATGGTGCGGCCGGCGAGGCTGTCGGCGAAATCACCGAGCGTCACGTCGATCAGGTCGGCCGGACGGCGATAGACCGGCACATAGCCGGCAAGCGGCGTGCGCGCCCCGGCGATCTCCGGCTCATAATAGCCGGTGGCGAAGGCGCGGCCGTCGCTCACCCGCACGGCGTCGAAATAGGTCGCGAAGAAGGCCGGCGCATTGGCCGGCGACCAGCCGGCCGCCGCCTGGCAGGCCGCTGTCCAGTCGTCGGGCCGGGCGAGGCCGGAGCGGTCCTGCCGGCGCGTGACCGACGGGCAGGAGCGTATGAACGCCGTCAGCGCCTGCCCGGCATTGGCCGCGTTGAGGCCGAGCGACTCGACCGTGCCGCCGGGGGCGACCCCGGTTTCGACCGCGTTCTTGGTGGTTTCGGGCGGTGTGGCCGGCGCGGTCGTGGCGGGCGGCGTGACCACCGGCGGCGGCGGCGTCGGCGCGGGCGGCGGCTGGGTCGCGCAGGCGGTCAGCAGCGCCGCGAGCAGAAGCGACGGTAGGGCGGGCGCCGCCTTGCGGCAGATCACGTCAGGCGGCCTCGTCGGTGGTGATCAGCAGCCAGTTCGGGTCGTCGGACCGGGTTTGCCGCGCGAAGGTCCAGACGTCGTGGGTCTCCACCGCGTCTTCCTGCGAGCCGGCAATGATGCGGCCCTCGGCGTCGCGGGTCACGGCGACGATGTCGGCGTCGAACCGCACCTGGATCGAGGCGGTCGCGGCATTGATCGATCCGCCGACGATGCGGGCGCGCTCGATCCGCGCGATGCTGTTCTCAAGGGTGATGCGATCGGTCGCCCGCGCGTCGATCGCGGCTTCGAAGTCCGCCATCACCTCGTCGTCGACAAGGTTCTTCAACGTCTCGCGGTCGCCCGACCAGAAGGCTTCCAGCACCATCTTGTAGGCCGCCCTGGCCCCTTCCAGGAAGCGCGGCGGATCGAATTCGGGATCGGCGGCCATGACGGCGCCAACGCCCTCCATCGCATCCGGCTCGACCTCCGTCTCGGACAGCGTGACCGGGGTTCCGGCCTGCGCCGGCGCGTCGACGGAGCGCGGCAGGCCGACCGGGCGGGCCGCGCCGCCATCGCGCGGCTGCTGCTGCCCGATGGGCTGCTCATGGCCGGTGCGCTTGCCGAGCACGCTGACGAAGCGCAGGGCCACGAAGCACGCGACCAGTGCGAGAATGACGATTTCGACGAGCGCACTACCTGCCATCAGAGCCAGCTATCCTCCTGCTCCCCAGCGTTTAGCAGCCAAAGCCGCCGGGTCAAACGCCTTCCGTCATTGCAAATGGGCCTATTCTCGCGCGCTTCAAGATGCATCGGCCGATTGCGACATTGCCGATCGGCCTGCCGCCTGCTAGCGCACCGCCGGTTTATACATGGTTCCTGGAAAGTTTGAGATGGCAGAAGAAGACGGCAACACGACGCCCCTGGCCAATGGCAATGGCGAGGACCACGACCCGCAGGTTTCGATCATCGCGCAATATGTGAAGGATCTTTCCTTCGAAAATCCCAATGCTCCGGCCTCGTTGCAGACGCAGGGCCAGCCGCAGATCGAGGTGCAGGTCAATGTCGGCGCCAACCGCGTCGGCGACGAGGTGTTCGAGATCGGCCTGAAGATCGAGGCGCGCGCCAAGGTCGAGGATCAGGTGAGCTTCGCGGTCGAGCTGCTCTATGCCGGCCTGTTCGGCCTGCGCAACGTGCCGGAGGAGGCGCTGGAGCCGTTCCTGCTGGTCGAGGCGCCGCGCATCCTGTTCCCCTTCGCGCGCCGCGTCATCGCCGACGCCACCCGCGACGGCGGCTTCCCGCCGCTGCTGCTCGAACCGATTGATTTCGGGGCGCTCTACATGGCGCAGCGGGGCGCGCAAGAGGGGGACGGCGACGCGCTGTCACCGGCCGGACAGGCCTGACCTGCCGGACAGGCGGGCATGAACCTCGGGCGCGCCATCGGGACGATCGGCGGGCTGACCATGGTCAGCCGCGTCTTCGGTTTCGCGCGCGACATGATCCTGTCGCGCATTCTCGGCGCCGGCATGGCGGCGGACGCCTTCTTCGTCGCCTTCCGCCTGCCCAACCTGTTCCGCCGGCTGTTCGGCGAGGGCGCCTTCTCCGCCGGCTTCGTGCCGCTGTTCAGCCAGCGCCTGCACGGGCCGGACGGGCAGGAGGCGGCGCGGCGCTTTTCGGAGGAAGTGCTGTCGGTGTTCCTGCCGGCGCTGTTCCTGTTCACCGTGGTGTTCGAGATCATCATGCCGGGCTTCGTCTGGCTGATGGCGTCGGGCTATGCCGATGAGCCGGGCAAATTCCGGCTGACGGTCGAGCTGACCCGCATCACCTTCCCCTATCTGCTGCTCATCAGCCTGGTCTCGCTGCTGTCGGGCGTGCTCAATTCGATGTCGAAGTTCGCGGCGGCCGCCTTTGCGCCGGCGCTGCTCAACATCGCGATGATCGGGGCGCTGCTGCTGTTCCCCGAAGGCGGCATCGTCACCGCGCGGGCGCTCGCGGTCGGCGTCACCGTCGGCGGCGTGCTGCTGGCGCTGCTGCTGTGGCTGGCGGTGCAGCGCGAGGGGCTGTCGCTCCGGCTGCGGCGGCCGCGCTTCTCGCCGCAGGTCAAGGAGCTGGTGCGCGTCATCCTGCCCGCCACCTTCGGCGCCGGCATCTATCAACTCAGCCAGTTCATCGACACCTTCTTCGCGACGCGGCTGCCGGAAGGCTCGATGGCCTATCTCAACTATGCCGACCGGCTGAACCAGCTGCCGCTGTCGGTGATCGGCACGGCGCTCGGCACCGCCATCCTGCCGGCGCTGTCGCGCTATATCCACACCGGCGATGCGCCCGAGGCCGCCAAGATTCAGGGCCGCGCCGTCGAGCTTTCGATGCTGCTCACCCTGCCGGCGGCGGTGGCGCTGGCGATCAGCTCGACCGCGCTCATCACCGCCTTCTTCCAGGGCGGACGCTTCACCACCGAGGACGCGATCACCACCGGCCAGACGCTGGCGATCCTGGTCGCGGGGCTGCCCGCCTATGTGCTGGTCAAGGTGCTGACCCCCGGCTTCTATGCCCGCAAGGACACGAAGACGCCGGTCAAGACCGCCGCGATCGTGCTGGTTTTCAACATCGCGCTCAATTTCGCGCTGATCCCCTTCCTCGGCATCTATGGGCTGGCGCTGTCCACGGCGATCTGCTCGTGGATGAACTGCCTGATGCTCTATGCCCTGCTCCACCGGCGCGGCCATTTCGCCATCCGGGGCTGGCTGTGGCTGCGCCTTGCCCGCCAGCTTGTCGCCGCCGGCGCGATGGGCGCGGCGCTGTGGTGGCTGGAATCGTCCACCGGCCATCTTTTCGCCGGATCGGTCGGCCAGCGCCTCATCGGCATCATGGCGCTGGTCGGCACCGGCATGATCCTCTATTTCGGCACCGCCTGGGTGATCGGCGCGGTCAGCCGCGAGGAGGTCGCCCTGCTTCTCCGTCGTAAAAGAAAGGCCAGTTGATGCGCGTCGTCTCCGGTATCCAGCCGACCGGCAATCTCCACCTCGGCAATTATCTGGGCGCCATCCGCAACTGGGTGCGGATGCAGGAGGAGACGGAATGCTATTTCTTCCTGGCCGACCTGCACGCCATCTCGGTCTATAACGACCCGGCCGAGCTGTCCGCCAACACGCGCGACATGGCGGCGGCGCTGATCGCCAGCGGCGTCGATCCCGCCCGCTCGGTGCTGTTCAACCAGGCGCGGGTGCCCGCCCATCCCGAGCTGTGCTGGCTGCTGTGCGGCACCGCCCGCCTCGGCTGGCTCAACCGCATGACGCAGTTCAAGGAGAAATCCGGCAAGAACCGCGAGGGGTCGAGCGCCGCCCTCTATGTCTATCCGGTGCTGCAGGCGGCGGATGTGCTCGCCTATCGCGCCACCCATGTGCCGGTGGGCGAGGACCAGAAGCAGCATCTGGAGCTGGCGCGCGACATCGCCATCAAGTTCAACACCGATTACGGCGTCGAGCTGTTCGTGCCGCCGGAGCCGGTGATCGGCGCGGCGGCGGCGCGGATCATGTCGCTGCGCGACGGCAGCGCCAAGATGTCGAAGTCCGACCCGTCGGACATGAGCCGCATCAACCTGACCGACAGCGCCGACGACATCGCGCAGAAGATCCGCAAGGCCAAGACCGATGCGGAGCCGCTGCCCGACGACCCCGCCGATCTCGCCGGGCGGCCGGAGGCGCGCAACCTCGTCGGCATCTATGCGGCGCTGGCCGACGAGACGGTCGAGCAGGTGCTGGCGCGTTTCGCGGGGCAAGGCTTCGGCGCGTTCAAGCCGGCGCTGGCCGATGTGGCGATGGCGGCGCTGGCGCCGATCACCGAGCGCTTCGTCCGGCTGCGCGCCGACCCGGCGGAGATCGACCGGCTGCTCGACCTCGGCGCCGAAAAGGCCGAGGCGACGGCGCGGCCGCTGGTCGACGCGACCTACAAGGCGCTTGGCCTGCTGCGCTGAAAAATCGCCTGCCCTCCGGGGGATGCGACCACTTGACGGCGTCGTGCGTTCAACCGACATTCACGCGGGTGAGGATAGGAAGCGGGGCTTGAAGCGCTTCCGCGAGCAGAAAAGGTCAGTTCCGATGCGTATCAACCCATTGCTCCCGGCGCTGCTCCTGATGCTTGCGGCCTGCGCGACGCCGTTCCGCTCCGAAGTCGCCCGTTTCCATCAGATGCCGGCGCCGCAAGGCCAGACATTCACCATCCAGTCGTCCGATTCCCAATTGAGCGGCGGTCTGGAGTTCCAGCAATATGCCGCGCTGGTCCGCCAGCAGCTGATCGCCCAGGGCTATCAGCCGGCCGCCAGCGCCGCGCAGGCAACGCTGGTCGTCGACCTCGATTACGGCGTCAACAATGGCCGCGAGAAGATCGACACGCGGCCGGGTTCCGGCTTCGGCTATGGCTGGGGCCCCTATCCCTATGGCTTCGGGCCGTGGGGCGGCTGGTATGGCCGCCGCTATTGGGGCGGCTGGTACGATCCGTTCTGGGGTTCGGGCTGGGGCGCGCCGGAGGTCTATAGCTACACGGTGTTCAACAGCTTTCTCGACATGAAGATCACCCGCGCCGCCGACGGCGCCCGGCTGTTCGAAGGCCGCGCCGAAGCCCAGACGCGCGATTCCAACCTGACCCGGCTGGTGCCCAATCTGGTCGAGGCGATGTTCACCAACTTCCCCGGCCGGTCGGGCGAGACCGTCAAGGTCAAGATCGAACCGCCGAGCCGCCGCGGCTGAGTCCCGGCAAAGCGATTGTCAAAGGCCCCGCTTCGCCGGGGCCTTTTTCATATGTGCGGCCGACGCGGCCGATTTTCATTGGAAGCTGGCGCCGGCCACTGCACTATGGCGGGCGCAACGAGGGGGAAGGGTTACGCCATGGATATGTTCGCGCTGGCGGTGGTGGTGCTGGTGGTGATCGTCGTCTGGTCGTCGGTCACGGTGGTCCAGCAGGGCTTCGAATATACGCTGGAGCGCTTCGGCCGCT
>CAZACH010000053.1:0-10682 GCA_964483275.1 uncultured Sphingomonadaceae bacterium
GCCTTGCTGGGGAGTGTGAGCGCCGGGGATATCGGCAGCCATTTTCCGCCGTCCGACCCGCAATGGCGCGGCGCGGCCTCCCACCTGTTCGTCGAGCATGCCCGCGCGCTGGTCGAGGCGCGCGGCGGCATCATCGACCATATCGACCTCACGATCATCTGCGAGGCGCCCAAGATCGGTCCCCATCGCGAGGCGATGCGGGCGCGGATCGCAGGCTTGTTGCAGCTTCCTCCGGCCTCGGTTAGCGTCAAGGCCACCACGACGGAGAAACTGGGTTTTACCGGCCGTGGCGAAGGGATGGCAGCACAGGCAGTCGCGACCGTTCGCGTAGCGGAGTTTCTGGAATGATGTTGCCTGAAGATCTGATCGAATCCGCCCGCAAGGTGGTGGAAGCGCACCGTGCGGCGGGCACCCGCGTCGCGGTCGCCGAAAGCTGCACCGGCGGGCTGGTGGCGGGGGCGTTAACGGCGATCCCCGGCGCTTCCGATGTACTGGAAGCCTCGATCGTCAGCTATTCGAACGAGGCGAAGAAGGCGCTGCTTGGCGTCCATGACGATCTGCTCGACACGTTCGGCGCGGTTTCGGTCGCGACCGCCTGGGCGATGGCGCAGGGCGTTCTGTCCCGCACCGACGCCGACGTCGGCGTGGCGATCACCGGCATCGCCGGCCCCACCGGCGGATCGGACAAGAAGCCCATCGGCCATGTCGTGTTCGCCCGCGCCTATCGCGACGGCGACCCCGATGACGTCAAGGCCGATTCACGCGACTTCGGCGATCTCGGCCGTGATGAAATCCGCCATCAGGCGGCGCTGTGCGCGCTCGAACTGCTGTTGCCGGACGAGGGCGCGGACACCCCTGCCCCTGCCCCCGCCCCGTAAAGCAGCTTTGCCCGCGTTTCGAACGCCGACACCATCCGCTTCACCGCCTCGCCGAAGAAGCGCCCCGCGATCGTCTCGAACGTGCGGGATCGAAAGGCGAAATCGACCGAAAAATCGACCAGCGTGCCGCCCTTGCCGTCCGGCCTGAACGCCCACTCATTGTGGAGATATTTCAGCGGCCCCTCGACATAATCGACGACGATGCTGTCGGGACGCCGCTTGTTCACCCGCGACGTGAACGTCTCCCGCAGGGGGCCAAAGCCGACGATCAGGTCGGCGAGCATCTCGGTGTCGCTGTTCGAGCGGATGCGCGTCGCCCTTACCCAGGGCAGGAACTCCTGGTAGCGGCCGACATCGGCGACCAGATCGAACATCTGCGTCGGGCTGTAGGGCAGTTGGCGGGTCTCGGAATGCCGCGGCACGTCAGACCTTCGCCGGAGCCCGTGCCGCCAGTTGCGCCGCGCGCGCGTCGCGCAGGCGGACGAAATCGTCGCCGGCATGATAGGAGGAGCGCGTCAGCGGGCTTGCCGCGACCAGCAGGAAGCCCTTGGCCCGTGCGATCGCGGCATAGGCGCTGAACGCCGCCGGCGTGACGAAATCCTCGACCTTGGCGTGGCGTGGCGTCGGCTGGAGATATTGCCCCATGGTCAGGAAATCGATCCCGGCGGAGCGCATGTCGTCCATCACCTGATGCACTTCGAGCCGCTGCTCGCCAAGCCCGACCATGACGCCCGACTTGGTGAAGATCGACGGATCGAGCTTCTTCACGCTTTCGAGCAGGCGCAGCGACGCATAATAGCGCGCGCCCGGCCGGATGGTGGGATAGAGCCTCGGCACCGTTTCGAGGTTGTGGTTGTAGACGTCCGGGCGCGCCGCCACGATCGCCTCCACCGCCGCATCCGCCTTGTTGCGGAAATCGGGCGTCAGTATCTCGATCGTCGTCGACGGCGTCGTGCGGCGCAGCGCCTCGATCACCTTGACGAACTGCGACGCGCCGCCATCGGGCAGGTCGTCGCGGTCGACGGAGGTCACCACGATATGCTCCAGCCCCAGCTCGGCGGCCGCGTCGGCGACATGCTGCGGCTCGGCCGCATCGACGGCGCGCGGCATCCCGGTCTTGACGTTGCAGAAGGCGCAGGCCCGCGTGCAGGTGTCGCCAAGGATCATCACCGTCGCGTGCTTCTTGGTCCAGCACTCGCCGATATTGGGGCAGGCCGCCTCCTCGCAGACCGTCGCCAGGTTCAGCCGTCGCATCAGTTTGCGGGTCTCGGCGAAACCGTGGCTGGTCGGGGCCTTCACCCGAATCCAGTCGGGCTTGCGGGTGCGCATTGCGGGGGTGGGGGCTGGCTCGGTCATATCATCAGCCAGATAGGGGGTCATTCTTCCCCTTGCCACCCCTTTTACATCGCTTTAGGTGCGCAACATGCACGTAGTAGACAGTCTGATTCACGGATATCGCCGTTTTCGCAAAGCGGCCTACGCCCACCAGCGGGCACGTTTCGACAGTCTGGCCGCCGACGGTCAGGCCCCGCGCAATATGGTCATCGCCTGTTCCGACAGCCGCGTCGATCCCACCATCATCTTCGATGCGGGGCCGGGCGAGATGTTCGTCGTGCGCAATATCGCCAATCTGGTGCCGCCTTTCGAGACCGGCGGCGGTCGCCACGGCGTCTCGGCGGCGCTTGAGTTCGCGGTCACGCAGCTGGAGGTGGACTCCATCATCGTGCTCGGCCATGGCCAGTGCGGCGGCATTCACGCCTCGCTGACGCGCAGCTTCGACAATGCCAAGCCGGGCGAAGGCGGCTTCATCGCACACTGGATGGACCTGCTCGACGATGCACGCGATCGCGTGCTGGCGGACGGGCTGGCGCCCGACAGCGTCGAGGCGAAGCGGACGCTGGAGCATGAGTCGGTGCGCGTCAGCCTCAAGAATCTGCGGACCTTCCCCTGCATCGCCGCGCGCGAGCGTCAGGGCCGCCTCAGCCTGCACGGCGCCTGGTTCGCCATTCGCGACGGGCGGCTGCACTGGATGGACGAGGAAACCGGCGTCTTCGCTCCGATCGAGGATTAAACGCGAGGGCCGCGCCCGATCAGGCGCGGCGCGCGGTCAATTGCCCGGCCCCATGATCTCGGCTTCCGATGGCGGCTGGACCAGCGGCAGGTCCTCCACCCCGATCCAGCCATAGACATAATTCGCGTAGAAAAGCGCGAAAAGCACCGCCGACAGCAGCGTCGTATAGCCGGCCTTGCGCCACAACATCGGATTTTGGGGCGCGCTTTCGGCATGGCCGCGGGCGCTCTTGCCCCCGGCTTCCTCATCCGTCCGCACGCCGAACGGCAGCACGACGAAGAGCGACAGCGTCCAGAACAGCACATAGATCGCAAGGATGGAAGTCAGCTTCATGACGGCCGCCACCCGCCGCCTGCCCCGCCTCTCGTCATCATCGTCCGCATCACAATGTCACCACCGTCACATCCACGACAGGTTTCTTGCCGGTCCATTGGGTGGCGGCGCGCCGCGCGGCGAGGCGAACGCTTTCCCGCAATTTCGAGCGGTCGCCCGCGGCGCCTGCCGCGACGGCCTTGTCCACGGCCCGGCACGCCTCCTCAAGGAACAGCGCCAGATCCTCCTCCACCGGCAGGCCCTGCACGGTGATCGCCGCGGGCGCCGCCGCGCGGGCGCCGTCGACCACCACGGTCACGCCCATATGGCCGTTGACCGCCAGTCGGCGCCGCGCCTGCATGGTCGCGCCATTGGCGGGCAGGATGATGTCGCCGTCGATGATGAGGCGGCCGGCCGACTCGTAGGAGACAATCTCGGGATCGCCCGGCGCCAGGCGGATGCAGCGGCCGTTTTCGGGAACGATCGTCTTGGGCACCCCTTCCGACAGGCCGAAGCGCGCCTGCTCGGTCATGTGGCGCATCTCGCCATGCACCGGCACCAGGATTTCCGGCCGCACCCATTTGTACATGGCGGCCAGCTCCGGGCGGCCAGGATGGCCCGAGACATGCACATAGGCCTGACGATCGGTGATCATCTGAATGCCGTCGCCGGCCAGCTTGTTCTGGATGCGCGCGATCGCCAGCTCGTTGCCGGGAATCTGGCGCGAGGAGAAGACGACAAGATCGCCCTTCGACAATTTGAGCTGATGCTGGCCGAAGGCGATGCGCGACAGGGCGGCGCGGTCCTCCCCCTGCCCGCCGGTCGCGATGATCAGCACCTCCGACGCCGGCAGGTCCATCGCGTCCTCGAAGCGCACCGTCTCCGGGAAGTCGGTGAGATAGCCGACGCTCTTGGCGACGCGCAGGATGCGGTCGAGCGAGCGCCCCGCCACCACCAGCTTGCGCCCGGTGTCGCGGGCGACCTCGGCCAGCGTGGCGAGCCGGGCGGCGTTCGACGCAAAGGTCGTGACCAGCACGCGGCCCGTGGCGGCGCCGACGACGGCATCCAGCCCGCGCCGCACCTCGCCTTCCGATCCCGACTCCTCGGGATTGAAGACGTTGGTGGAATCGCACACCAGCGCCAGCACGCCCTCGTCGCCGATCGCGCTCAGTTCCTCAGCCGTGGAGGGCTGGCCAAGCACCGGCTCGGCATCAATCTTCCAGTCGCCGGTGTGGAAGATGCGTCCATGCGGCGTGTCGATCAGCAGGGCATTGCCCTCGGGGATCGAGTGCGCCAGCGGCACATAGCGGAAGCGGAACGGCCCGAGGTCGACCGGGTCGAAACCGTCGACAATGTTCAGTTCGACCTCGCCGGCAATCCCTTCCTCCTCCAGCTTGCCGCGGATCAGCCCGGCGGTGAACGGCGTCGCATAGAGCGGCACGCCGAGGTCGCCGGCGAGATAGGGGATGGCGCCGATATGGTCTTCATGGCCGTGGGTCAGCACCACGCCCAGCAGGTCCGCCCGCCGCTCCTCGATGAAGCCGAGGTCGGGCAGCACCAGGTCGATGCCGGGATAATGCGGGTCGGCAAAGGTCATCCCCAGGTCGACCATCAGCCATTTGCCGCGGCAGCCATAGAGATTGACGTTCATTCCAATCTCTCCCGAGCCGCCGAGCGGCAGGAAGAGGAGTTCGTCCTTTGGTTTCATTTTTTTCCCGTCGCCCGCGCATAAAGCAGCGCAAGGCCCTGAATGGTGAGATCGGGCTCGATCCTGTCGAAGACGCTTGTATGCGCGTTGAACAGGATGGCAAGCCCGCCGGTCGATACCACCTTCATCGGACGGCCGACCTCGTTGCGGATGCGGGCGACCAGCCCCTCGATCATCGCCACATAGCCCCAGAAGATGCCGGCATGCATCTGGTCCTCGGTGGTCCGGCCGATAACGCCGCTGCCACTCGCCGGCGCCTCGATCGCGATGCGCGGCAGCTTGGCGGCGGCGGCGACCAGCGCGTCGAGCGACAGGTTGATGCCGGGGCAGATCACCCCGCCCTTGTAGGCGCCGTCGAAATCGACGACGTCGAAGGTGGTGGCGGTGCCGAAGTCGATGACGATCAGGTCGCCGGGTTCGACCGCATGGGCGGCGACGGCGTTGACGATGCGGTCGGCGCCCACCGTGCGCGGCTCCGCGACGTCGAGGGTGATCGTCCATTCCAGCGGTTGCTGCCCGACGACCAGCGCGGTGACGCCGAAATATTTGCTCGCCAGCACCTCCAGATTGTGGAGGGTGCGCGGCACCACCGTGGCGATGATGACCGCCTCGATCTGCGCGCGGTCATAGCCTTCGAGGCTGAGCAGCTGGTGCAGCCACACCGCATATTCGTCCGCCGTGCGCCGGGCATCGGTGGCGATCCGCCAGCGGTGGAGAATTTCCTCCCCCTCGACCAGCGCGAAAACGCAATTGGTATTGCCGGCATCAATCGCGAGCAGCATGGCTGATCCCTTCAGAGCGCAAAGACATCGGCGGCGTGAATGGCATGGATGGTGCCGCCGTCCAAGCGAAGCCGCAAGGCCCCGTCGCCGTCCAGTCCGTCGAAATTACCCACCAGCTCGCTGCCGTCGGCAAGCCGCGCGACAAGCCTCGCACCAAGCCCGTGCGCGCGTTCGAGGAAGCGGGCGCGGACAGGCTCGAAGCCCCATTCCTGCCAGCGCAGCCGCCAGGCCGTGAAACTCTCGCGCAGCGCCGCCAGCAGCTGCGCCGGCGCCGGCGCCGCGATACCGGCGGCGGCGAGGCTGGTCGCGGGCGGGTCGAGGCCCTCCGGATGATGGGCGAGGTTGACGCCGATGCCGACCACCACCGCCGCCCCGCTGCGTTCGAGCAGGATGCCGGCGACCTTGCGCCCGTCGAGCAGCAGATCGTTCGGCCATTTCAGCGCCCGGCGTTGCGCCGGCACCCATCCCGCCAGCGCATCGTCCAGCGCCAGCGCGGCGACGAAGCTCAGTTGCTGGGCCGGCAGGCCGGCGGCGGGGCGCACCAGCGTGCTTGCCGCGAGATTGCCGGTGAGCTGGTTCCATGCCCGGCCGCGCCTGCCCCGCCCCGCCGTCTGCCGCTCCGCGCGGAGCCACAGGCCGTCGGGGGTGTCGTCCGCGCGCTCGATCAGCCAGCTATTGGTCGAACCGACCTCGTCCAGTTCGACCAGCAGCGGGTCGCCGCCGCTCAGAACAGCGCCCGCGCCGCGTTGAGCGTGACCTGCGACAGCAGCGGGATGGCGAGATAGCCGAGCGGCGACACGAACAGCGCGGTGGCCGCGATCAGGCCACTGTTGATGCGGCTGTCGGGCGCCCCGAACGCCGGCGCCGGATCGTCGAAATAGATGACCTTGACGATGCGCAGATAATAATAGGCGCTGATCACCGAGGCGACGATACCGATCACCGCAAGCGGCACGAGACCGGCGACGACCGCCGCGTCGAACACCAGGAATTTCGGCCAGAAGCCGAACAGCGGCGGAATGCCGGCCAGCGAGAACATGAAGATCGCGAAGGCGGCGGCCAGCGCCGGCCGATTGCGCGACAGGCCGGCCAGCGACGCGATACTCTCGATCTGCCGGCCCTGCGCGTCGCGCATCTGGAGCACGCAGATGAAGCTGCCGAGCGTCATCGTCACATAGACCGCCATATAAAAGAGGACGGCGGCGACCCCTTCAGGATTGGCGGCGGCAAGGCCGATCAGCGCGAAGCCGACATTGTTGATCGACGAATAGGCAAGCAGACGCTTGATGTTGGTCTGCGCGATCGCGCCGACCGCGCCGAGCACGATGGAGGCGATCGCGGCGAAGATGATGATCTGCTGCCACGCGCCGACCGCGCCTTCGCCGAACGCCGACATGGCGACCCGCACCAGCAGGCCCATCGCCGCCGCCTTGGGCGCACCCGCGAAGAAGGCGGCGACCGGCGTCGGCGCGCCTTCATAGACGTCCGGCGTCCACATGTGGAACGGCACCGCGCTGATCTTGAAGGCGAGGCCGGCCAGCACGAAGACGATGCCGAAGACGATGCCGAGCGACGGCGCCCCGTCCTGCGTCGCGGCGGCGATGCCGGAGAACAGGGTCGTGCCGGTGAAGCCGTAGAGCAGCGAAACGCCATAAAGCAGGATGCCGCTGGCGAGCGCGCCGAGCACGAAATATTTGAGGCCAGCCTCGGACGAGCGCGCCTCGCTGCGATGGAAGGCGGCGAGGACATAGGCGGCGAGCGACTGCAGCTCCAGCCCGATATAGAGGGTCAGCAGGTCCGACGCCGACACCATGATGCCCATGCCGGTCGCGGAGAGCAGCAGGATCACCGGATATTCGAAGCGCGCGAAACGGGCGTTCGAGATATAGGGCAGCGCCAGGATGGTGCTGACCGCCGCGCCGCCGAAGATCAGGAACTTGAAGAAGGTCGAGAAGCTGTCGGCGATATACATGCCCGAAAAAGCGGTGCCGGCCGTGCCGCGCGGATCGACGAGCGCGATCAGCGCGACGGCGTAGAGGCCGACCGCCAGCCAGCTCAACAGCTTGAGGCTGCGGTCGCCGCGGAAGACGCCGATCAGCAACAGGGCGATCGCGCCCGCCGCCAGGATCATCTCCGGCAGGGCGATATTCAGCGAGGAAGCGTAGCTTTGCATCAGTGGTGCCCCCCCGTGGCGGCGGCATGAGCCGGTGACGCGACCGGCTTGCCGGGTGTGACATGGGCATCGCCCGGCGGCACGACGCGCTCGACCCGCGCCAGCAGGCTCGCCACCGCCGGCCGCATCGGCTTCAGGAAGCTCTCGGGATAGACGCCCATCCACAGCACGGCCGCCGCGATCGGCGCCAGCAGGGCGATCTCGCGGCGCGACAGGTCCGGCATCGCGGCGACATCGGGCTTGTCGAGCGGGCCATAGGCGACCCGGCGATAGAGATAGAGCATGTAGATGGCGCCCAGGATGATGCCGGTCGTCGCGACGAACGCCGTCCAGGACGATGCCTGATAGGCCCCCACGAGGGACAGGAACTCACCCACGAAACCGCTGGTCCCGGGCAGGCCGATCGAGGCCATGGTGAACAGCATGAACAGCAGCGCATAGCGCGGCATATTGTCCGACAGCCCGCCATAGCGGCTGATCTCGCGCGTGTGCAGCCGGTCATAGATGACGCCGACGCACAGGAAAAGCGCGCCCGAGACGAGGCCGTGCGACAGCATGACGATCAGCGCGCCCTCGATCCCCTGCCGGTTTAGCGCGAACAGGCCGATCGTCACGAACGCCATGTGGGCGACCGACGAATAGGCGATCAGCTTCTTCATGTCGTTCTGAACCAGCGCGACCAGCGAGGTATAGACGATCGCGATCATCGACAGGCCGAACACCAGCCACATCAGCTGCGCCGACGCCTCCGGGAACATCGGCAGGGAGAAGCGCACGAAACCGTATCCGCCCATCTTGAGCAGCACGCCCGCCAGGATCACCGAGCCGGCGGTCGGCGCCTGGACGTGGGCGTCGGGCAGCCAGGTGTGGACCGGCCACATCGGCATCTTGACCGCGAAGCTGGCGAAGAAGGCCAGCCACAGCCAGGTCTGCGCCTGGACCGGGAAGTCATGGACCATCAGCGTCGGGATGTCGGTGGTGCCCGCCGTCCGCGCCATCCACAGCATGGCGATCAGCATCAGCACCGAGCCGAGCAGCGTGTAGAGGAAGAATTTATAGCTGGCGTAGATCCGCTCGGCGCCGCCCCAGATGCCGATGATCAGGTACATCGGGATCAGGCCGGCCTCGAAGAAGATATAGAACAGGAACAGGTCCTGCGCCGCGAACACGCCGATCATCAGCGTTTCCATGAACAGGAACGCCGCCATATATTCCGGCACGCGCTTGTCGATCGCCACCCACGACGCGCCGATGCAGATCGGCATCAGGAAGACCGACAGCACAATCAGCATCAGGGCGATGCCGTCGATGCCGAGGCTATAGCTGAACCACGGCGCGAACAGCGGCACCCGCTCGATGAACTGCCACGCCGGCGCCGTCGCCGAGGCGTCGAACGTCGCCCACAGGACGATGCCGAGGGCAAGGTCGATCAGCGTCGCGCCGAGCGCCGCCTTGCGCGCGAAATCGGCGCGCTGGCGCTCGTCGCCGGGGGCGAGCAGGCCGAGGATCGCCGCCACCATCGGTATGGCGAGCATGATCGACAGGATCGGAAAGCCGAGCTGATTCACGAACGAGGCCCCGGATAACTGGAACTGAAAAGAGGAACGACGCGCATCACCGGGTAATCGCCCATGTCGTGGCGGCGGCGAGGCCGAGCAGCATCACCAGCGCATAGCTGTAGACATAGCCGGACTGGAACCGCCGGGCGACGACGCTGCCGCCGGCGACCGCCGCCGCCGCGCCGTCCGGCCCGAAGCGGTCGATCACGCCCTGGTCGCCGCCCTTCCAGAACAGCCGGCCCAGCCAGAAGGCGGGACGCACGAAGATCGCGTCATACAGCTCGTCGAAATACCATTTGTTGAGCAGGAAGGCGTAGAGCGCGTCGAACTGCCGGGCGAGCGCCGTCGCCGCCGCCGGATTGCGGATATAATTGTTCCACGCGATCATCAGGCCGATCAGCATGGCGGCCGCCGGCGACAGCTTCACCCACAGCGGCACGTCGTGCATGGCGTGCATCAGGTGCGTGTCGAAGAAGATGCTGCCGTTCCAGAAGGCCGCGCCCTGCTCCGCATCCAGGAAGGCGCCGTGGAAGATGAAGCCGGCGAAGACCGCGCCAAAGCCGAGCAGCACCAGCGGCACCAGCATCGTCCACGGGCTTTCGTGCGGATGATAGCCCGCCGTGCCGTGCACCACCTGATCGGCGCCCGGCGCGTGCCCATGCGGCGCGTGCCCGGCATCCTCCTCGTCCGGCGCGCCATGGTCGCCATGGCCGTGCGCGTCGTGGACGGCATGCTGGATATGTTCCGACCCGGCCCAGCGCGCTTCGCCGAAGAAGGTCAGGAAGATCAGGCGCCACGAATAGAAGCTGGTCAGCAGCGCCGCGAACACGCCCACCGTGAAGGCGACGCTGCCCGCCGTGGAGCCGCTGGCGAAGGCCGCCTCGATGATCGCGTCCTTGGAATAGAAGCCGGCAAAGCCGAACACCCCGATGATGCCGACGCCGGTGATCGCCAGCGTCCCCGCCATCATCGCCCAGAAGGTCAGCGGGATATGACGACGCAGGCCGCCATAGAAGCGCATGTCCTGCTCATGATGCATGGCATGGATCACCGAGCCGGCGCCAAGGAACAGCAGCGCCTTGAAGAAGGCGTGGGTGAACAGGTGGAACATCGCCGCGCCATAGGCGCCGACGCCCGCCGCGAAGAACATGTAGCCGAGCTGCGAGCAGGTCGAATAGGCGATCACCCGCTTGATGTCG
>CAZACH010000054.1:0-10681 GCA_964483275.1 uncultured Sphingomonadaceae bacterium
TCTACGAGCGGACCTCGATCATCGTCACCACCAACCTGGCGTTCGGCGAATGGCCGTCCGTGTTCGGCGATGCCAAGATGACCACCGCACTGCTGGACCGGCTCACCCACCATTGCGACATCGTCGAGACCGGCAACGAAAGCTGGCGGTTCAAGAGCCGCGAAGCCGCCTGACCTGTCCATCAGGCGCCAGCGGCGTGGGGGTGTGCCGGCTCCGGGCTACGCCCTCCACCGACACACCCCCACGCCGACGCTACTCTTCATGCCTCGGCAGAACAGCCAAACCGGGGGTCAATGTTGGACGCCGATCGGGGGTCAAGATCCCGCGCCGGTTGACAGTCTTTCAAGCAAGGGCTTCATCGAAGTCTTGGCTTCGGAGCGGACAGGCACGCGGATTCGGATATTCACTCCGCTCGACATACCGGGGTTGGTTCAGATTGCGTCGCAAGCGGCAGCAATTTCAGTTGAGGATGCCGACTTTTTTGAAGACCCCGCGAATCGCAGGCTCATTCTTGACCGCGACGGGCACAAGTGTTTTTACTGCTTGAAAGGGCTCGACCAGAACAATCACGTGATCGAACACGTGGTGTCACGACCCGAGGGAAACAATTCCTATCGAAATCTGGTGGCGTCTTGTCGCACCTGTAACAACCGCAAAGATGCGAGCCTTGCCGACGATTATCTACGGATGATCTATCGCGAGGGCTTATTGAGTATTGATGAGTTCCAAGGTCGACAGCAGCAGCTTGAATGCCTTCGGCGGGGTGAGTTGCGACCTAGTTGGCCGAATTGACCGCGTAACTCATGCGGTATCCGGTAGGCTTTAATCAGGTATGGCGGAAGAGGTGGGATTCGAACCCACGGACGGGTTGCCCCGTCGCCGGTTTTCAAGACCGGTTCCTTAAACCACTCGGACACTCTTCCCTGCCGTTTCGGGGCTGGCAGCTTATGACAGGCTTATGGGCGAATGCACCACTAAAACCGACCTGCCGCTAACCCTTTGTAATTACACTCCTAATTCTCGTTCACGTCGACAAGCTCCGTTAGCTTTCAAGACCGCTGCCTTAAACCACTCGGCCACCCATCCGCGCGCTGCTCCTCTCTCTCATCGCGGCGAAACGCGCAAGTCTCAGGACGATTTGGGATTCACCCGGCAGCGCATCTGTGCCAAGAGCGGACAGGTGAGGGGACGGGCTTTCATCCGGGGAACGATCCACGCGGCCATCGCGGTTGCGATGCCGGCAGTCGCGGCTGCCCAGCCGTCGGACGTGATGCCGCCGGCGTCGCCCGTCGTTCAGGCCGCTCCGGTAGCGGCGGCGCCCACCGTTCCGACGGCGGCACCGGCTACGCCCGCCGCTCCGGTTGGCGCGGACGCCGGTTTCCGGCGCTATCTCGCCGAACTGCGCAGCCGGGCGCTGGCTGAAGGGGTGCGCCCCGAGACGGCCGATTCGATCCTGCCGACCTTGACCTTCAACCCACGGGTCGTGGCGCTGGACCGCAACCAGCCCGACGACAGCCAGCCTTCGGCCATGCCGAAGCTGTCGGATTATCTCGCCCGCCGCCTGACGACCGCGCAGATCGAGGCGGGGCGCACGCGCTATCGCGCGCTGGCGACGATGCTGCCGGCGATCGAGGCCAAGACCGGCGTGCCCGGCAATATCCTGATCGCCATATGGGGCATGGAAACCAATTACGGCCGCTATGTCGGCGATTTCGACATTTTGCGGTCGCTCGCCAGCCTTGCCTATGACGGCCGGCGGCGGGAGCTGTTCAGCGGCGAGTTCATCGCCGCCCTCAAGATCGTGGATCGCGGCCTTGCCACGCGCGAGATGCTCGTCGGCTCTTGGGCCGGCGCCATGGGCCACCCGCAATTCCTGCCAAGCTCCTACCTTGCGCGCGCGGTCGACGGCGATGGCGATGGCCGGATCGATATATGGCGCTCGTCGCCCGATGCGCTGGCTTCGATCGGCAATTATCTGGCGGACGCCGGATGGCAGCGCGGCCAGCGCTGGGGAATGGAGGTGATCGTCCCGTCCTCGCTCGATCGCGAGGCGGTCCGGCGCGTCGAGGTTTCGCCGACCTGCCCGCGCGTCCATGCCCGTCACAGCCGCTGGCTGACCGTGGGCGAATGGCGCCGGCTCGGCCTGCTGCCCATGGACGTCGCCTGGCCGTCCGACGACACGAGGGCGACCCTGATCGAGCCGGATGGTCCGGGCGCGCGCGCCTTCCTGACCTTCGACAATTATCGCGCCCTGCTCGATTACAACTGCTCGAACTTCTATGCGCTGTCGGTGGCGCTGCTGGCTGACAATGTCTCTCGCTGAGCGGTCTGCGGCCCTGCGGCGTTTCCTGTCGCTGGCGCTGCTGCTGGTGGTCGCCGCCTGCGCCTCCGCGCCGCGCCCGCAGACCGCCGGGCCGACGCCGCGTTCGGGGGAGGAGCGGCGCGATTATCCGGTCAAGATCGGCCAGCCCTATCAGGTGGGCGGCAACTGGTTCTATCCCGCCGACGAGCGCAATTATGACGAGGTCGGCATCGCCTCCTGGTATGGTCCCGGCTTCAACGGGAAATCGACGGCCAATGGCGAGGTCTATGACCAGGAAATGCTGTCGGCCGCGCACAAAACCTTGCCCTTGCCGAGCTATGTCGAGGTGACGAACCTGGAGAATGGCCGGAGCGTCGTCGTCCGCGTCAATGATCGCGGGCCGTTCGTGACCTCGCGGATCATCGACCTGTCGAAGCGCACGGCGGAAATCCTCGACGTTCACCGGCCCGGCAAGGCGCAGGTGCGGGTGCGCCGGATCTATCCGTCGGAGCCGGTCATGGCGGCGCTGCGGCGCGGGGTGAGTTCGCCGACCCTGCTTGCCCAGGCATCCGCCGCGCCGACACCGCCATTGCCGGCGGTCTCCTATGCGCAGAACGCGGCGCCGCGTCCGGCGGCCCCGACACCCGCACCCCGTCCGACGCTGCCCGCATCTTCGCCGGCGCCGGCAAGCGCCGCCGCTGGCGCTATCGGCACCGTTGCGCTGCCGCCGAGCACCGCGACCGGCGGCGCGACGCCGCCCGCCCCGTTCCAGCCGGCGCGGCCAGTGGCCCCCGGCATGGCCGGAAGCAGCTTCATCCAGGTCGCCGCGCTCGGCGATCGCGGCCGCGCCGAATGGCTGAAATCCTATCTCGCATCCTATGGCGCGGTTGGTATCGAGCCGTCCGGAACTGGCCTGTTCCGCGTGCGCATCGGTCCCTATGCCGATGCCGGCGCCGCGACCGAAGCGCTGGCGAAGGTTCGCGCGGCGGGTTATCAGGATGCCCATATCGTCTCGGCGACCGCCACCGGCGGCAGCCTTGGCGGAGCGTTCTAGCACTGAAGGAAAGAAAGTTGGTCCTGCCGATGTCGCGTCATCTTCGCCTGCTGCCGTTGCTGCTGTTCGTGTCCGGCCCGGCGCTGGCGGCGCCGCCATCCTTCGACACGACGGCGCCGATCGCGTTCATGAAGGACCTCTCGTCCGGCGCGGTGCTGTTCGCGCGCGATGCCGATCGCCCCATTCCGCCGGCGTCGATGAACAAGATGATGACCACCTATGTGGTGTTCGACCTCATCAAGAAGGGCGAGATCAAGCTCGACCAGACGTTCATCGTCGCGCCGGAAACCTGGCGCCAGTGGCATGGCCCGTCGGCGGGATCGACCATGTTCCTGTCGCCAAACGAGGAGGTTTCGGTAAAGGATCTCCTGCACGGCATCGTCACCCTGTCCGGCAACGACGCCTGCGTCGTGCTGGCCGAGGGCATCGCCGGCACGGAGCGCGCCTTCGCCGACCTGATGAACCGGACCGCCAAGCGCATCGGCGTCCAGAATTCGGTCTTCACCAACTCCAATGGCTGGCCGGACCCCAATGAATATGTGACGGCGCGCGACCTTGCGATCATCGCCGAGCGCACGATCAAGGACTTCCCCGACCTCTACCAGCAATTCTATGGCCAGAAGGAATTCACCTGGGGCAAGACCCTGGGGGCGGGCGCCGCGATCACCCAGGCCAACCGCAACCCCATCCTTGGCCGGGTGCCGGGCGCCGACGGCCTGAAAACGGGCCATACCGAGGAGGCCGGCTATGGCTTCACCGGCTCGGCCGAGCAGAATGGCCGGCGGCTCGTCATGGTCATTGCGGGGCTCGACAGTTTCAACGGGCGCATCCAGCAGTCCGTCGCCTTCATGAACTGGGGGTTCGGCGCATGGAAATCGGTGCCGTTCGCCAAGAAGGGCAAGGTGATCGAGTCCGTGCCGGTGCAGCTTGGCGCGGCGCGCTCCGTCTCCGCGATTGCGCCGCGCGATCTCGCCGTCACCTTGCCGCGCGCGTCGCTGGCGAGCGAGATGAAGCTGCTCGTCGCCTATAAGGGGCCGGTCAAGGCCCCCATCAAGCGCGGCCAGCATATCGCCGACCTGGTCGTGCGGACGCCGGACATGCCCGATCAGCGCCTGCCGCTCGTCGCGGCCGAGGCGGTTGGAGAGGCCGGCTTCTTCGATCGCGTCGCCGCCGGCTTCCGCCACCTTTTCGGCCTGTGAGCGGGCACGGCCGCTTCATCACGCTCGAAGGCGGGGAGGGGGCCGGCAAGTCCACGCAGGCGGCGCGCCTCGCCGCCTGGCTGCGCGGACGGGGCCATGAGGTGGTCGAAACGCGCGAGCCGGGCGGGACGCCGGGCGCCGAAGCGATCCGCGACCTGCTCTTGACCGGGGCTGGCGACCGCTGGACGGGGGAGGCGGAGGTCTTGCTGTTCGCCGCCGCGCGGGCCGATCATGTCGCGCGCTTGATCCTGCCCGCCCTGCGCGCCGGCAAATGGGTGGTGTGCGACCGCTTCCTCGATTCCTCGCTGGCCTATCAGGGCGCGGCGGGCGGCTTGGGCATCGACCACGTCCGCGAGGCCAACCGGCTGGCGCTCGGCGATCTCGCGCCCGACCTCACCCTGCTGCTGCAACTCCCCGCCGAGGAGGCCGAAGCCCGCGCGCGCCATCGCGACGGCGATCGCGCCGACCGCATCGCCGCGCGTGGTGCCGTCTATCATAGCCATGTCGCCGAAGCCTTTGAAATGCTAGCGAAAGTCGAACCCCACCGCTTCGTGCGCATCGATTCGAGCGCGCATCCGGACCGGGTCGCCGCGCAAATCGCCAGCACGGTGGAGGAGCGTCTGCCATGCGCCTGATCGGCCATGGCGCGGCCGTGGATGGCTTCGTCGCGCAATGGTGCTCCGGCCGGATGCCGCATGCGTGGCTGATCGCCGGGCCGCAGGGCATCGGCAAGCGGCGCTTCGCCGATGCCGCGGCCGCCTTCCTGCTCGCCGATGCGGCGGGTCCGCCGGTCTTGACGGGCGGGTTCGCGGTGCCGGCGGATCATCCGACGCTCGCCCTCATCGAGGCCGGCAGCCATATGGATCTGCGCGTCATCGAGCGCTTGAGGCGGGAGCGCACCGGGGACCTCGCCGGCTCGATCGGCATCGACCAGATTCGGGAACTCGCGTCATTGCTCCACAACAAGGCGGGGCTGTCGCCCTGGCGCGTGGTGCTGATCGACGCGGTCGATGATCTCGCCCGCCCGGCGGCCAATGCGCTGCTCAAGAATCTCGAGGAGCCGCCCGCCAACACCGTTTTCCTGCTGATCAGCCATCAGCCCGCGCGGCTGTTGCCGACGATCCGCTCGCGCACCCGCCTGCTGCGCCTCCGCCCGCTCGATGATGCGGAGACGGCGGCCGTGCTTGAAACCGCGCTGCCCGATGCGGAGGCGGGCGAACGGACGACGCTTGCCAGACTGGCGGAGGGCGCGCCGGGGCGGGCCCTTCGTTTCGCGGGCCTCGATATTGGCGGGCTGGAAGCAGCGATCTCCCGCATCATCGCCGATGGCGGACGGAGCCGGGCCGATCAGGTGGCGCTTGCCAAGGCACTGTCGGGCAAGGCCGCGCAAGGCCGTTACGAGGCTTTTCTCGAACTGGCGCCGGCCCATATCGTGCGGGTGGCGCGGCATCTGCGCGGCGCCCGGCTTGCACGCGCGTTGACCCTGTGGGAGAAGGCGCGCGATCTGGCCGCGAGCGCGGTGCCGCTTTCGCTCGACCCGCAGGGGGTCGTGTTCGAACTGGGCGGAATGCTCGCGGCGCTTCAACCTCAGGACGATGAAATCGGCAATGGCTGATCCATTCTATATCACCACGGCGATCAGCTATCCGAACGGGCGGCCGCATATCGGCCATGCCTATGAATCCGTCGCGACCGATGCGATCGCCCGCTGGCACCGGCTTGCCGGACGCGATGTCTTCTTCATGACCGGCACGGACGAGCATGGCCTGAAGATGGCCCAGACCGCGCGGGCGCGGGGCGTCAGCCCGAAAGAGCTTGCCGACGAAATGTCGAATGGCTTCAGGGAGATGGATGATCTTCTTGACGTCTCCTATGATCGTTTCATCCGCACCACCGAGCCGGAGCATCATGTCGCGAGCCAGGCGCTGTGGCAGGCGATGGCCGCCAATGGCGATCTGTATCAGGATCGCTACGAAGGCTGGTATTCGGTGCGCGACGAAGCCTTTTACGACGAGAAGGAACTGATCGACGGGGAAGGGGGCGTCCGCCTCTCCCCGCAGGGCACGCCGGTGGAATGGACGCGGGAGGAAAGCTGGTTCTTCCGCCTGTCGGCCTATCAGGACCGACTGCTCGATCACTATGAACGCAACCCCGATTTCATCCGCCCCGAAAGCCGCCGTAACGAGGTGCTGAGCTTTGTGCGCGGCGGCCTCAGCGACCTGTCGATTTCGCGGACGAGTTTCGATTGGGGCGTGCCGGTGCCGAACGCCGACGGCCATGTCATGTATGTCTGGGTGGACGCGCTCACCAACTATCTGACTGGTGCAGGTTATCCCGATAATTCAGAGCGTTACAATCGCTATTGGCCAGCGGATATCCACATCATCGGCAAGGATATCGTGCGCTTCCACGCGGTTTACTGGCCGGCCTTCCTGATGTCCGCCGGCCTGCCGCTGCCGCGCCAGATCTTCGGCCACGGCTTCCTGCTCAACCGTGGGGAGAAGATGTCGAAATCGGTGGGCAATGTCGCGGACCCGATCGCGCTCGCCAATGCCTTCGGCAAGGACCCGCTGCGCTGGTTCCTGTTGCGTGAGGTCAGCTTCGGCCAGGACGGCAGCTACAGCCCCGAAGCCATCGTCGCGCGGAACAATGGCGACCTTGCCAATAATATCGGCAACCTCGCCCAGCGCGCCTTGTCGATGATCGCGAAGAATTGCGAGGGAAGGGTGCCGGCACCGGGAGAGGCGGAGGCGGACCGCAATCTCCTTGAACAATTCGACGTGATAACAAAATCCTATATGGAGGAGTTCGCGGCGCTTGCCCTCAATCGCGCGGCCGACGAACTGATCCAGATGGCCACGCTTGCCAACCAGTATATCGCGACGGAACAGCCCTGGGTGCTGCGCAAGTCGGACCCCGTTCGCATGGGCGCGGTGCTGGGCGTCGTTGCCGAGGCTTTGCGGCGCATCGGCATTCTGGCGCAACCGTTCATGCCAGCGACGGCGGCCCGGCTGCTCGATCTGCTCGCGCAGGACGAGGGCGCGCGGGATTTCGCGGCGCTGGCCCGCCCGATCATCGCGGGAACGGCGCTGCCGCCGCCCGAAGGCCTGTTCCCGAGGCTCGCCGACCCTGTCGGGGATGCGGACTGATGTTGATCGATAGCCACTGCCATCTGAACTATAAGGGGCTGGTGGAGGATCAGGCGGCCGTGCTCGACCGTGCCCGCGCGGCCGGGGTGGGCGGCTTCCTCAATATCTCGACCCGCGCCAGCGAGTGGAGCGACGTGGTCGGCGTGGCGGAACGCGAGGCGGATGTCTGGGCATCCATCGGTATCCATCCGCACGAAGCCGACACACATGCCGCGATCGACACGCGCCGTCTGGTCGATGCCGCCAGCCACCCCAGGGTCGTCGGGATCGGCGAGACCGGCCTTGATTATTTCTACGACCACAGCGACCGGGACCGTCAGCGCGAAAGCTTCCGCGCCCATCTCGCCGCTGCGCGCGAAACCGGCCTGCCGGTCATCGTCCATACGCGCGACGCCGAGGAGGACACGGCGGCGATCCTTGGCGAGGAAATGGGGAAGGGCGCCTTTAGCGGCGTGATCCACTGTTTCACCGCGAGCGGTGATTTCGCGAAGATCGCTCTCGATCTTGGCCTCTATATCTCCATCTCCGGCATCGTCACGTTCAAGAATGCTGCTGAACTTGCTGAAACAGCAAGTAAAATTCCTGACGACCGGCTGTTGGTCGAAACCGACGCGCCGTTCCTCGCGCCCGTGCCGATGCGCGGCAAGACCTGCGAGCCGGCCTTCGTCACCCATACCGCGCGACGCCTCGCCGAGCTGCGCGGGACCAGCGCCGAGGCGCTTGCCGCTCTCACCAGCGCGAACTTCCGCAAGCTGTTCGCCAAGGCGCAACCATGTGGGTGAGGATGCTCGGCAGCGGCACATCTTCGGGCGTGCCGCGGATCGGCAATGACTGGGGGGATTGCGATCCCGACAATCCCCGAAATCGCCGCCTGCGCGCATCGGTCATGGTCGAGGCGGCCGGCCAGCGGGTCCTGATCGACACCGGGCCGGATCTTCGTCAGCAATTGCTCGCGGCCGATGTGGCGCGGATCGACGCGGTGATCTGGACGCACGATCATGCCGATCACACCCACGGCATCGACGACCTGCGTCAGGTGTTCCATGCACGCGGCCGGCCGACCGATGCCTATGCACGGCCACAGGCGCTGGACTCGCTGCGCCGGCGCTTCGCCTTCGCCTTCGACGGCAAGGACGGCTATCCGCCCTCGGTCATCGGGCATGAATTGGGGCCGCGCCTCAATCTCAACGGGCTGGCGATCCGCGTGGTCGACCTGCCGCACGGCGCGGTGACGTCCACGGCGCTGCGCTTCGACCATGGTGGCAGGTCATTCGTCTATACGACTGATTTCACTGATCTTACCGATGAAGCGGAATCGCTTCTGCTTGGCGTCGACCTGTGGATCGTCGATGCCCTGCGTTTGCGTCCCCACCCGACGCATCCGCATCTTGCGCTGACGCTCGAATGGGTCGAACGGCTTCGGCCGGGCCGGGCGATCCTCACCCATATGGACCAGTCGATGGACTATGCGACGCTGGCGGCCTCGCTGCCGGAGGGAGTCGAGCCGGGCTATGACGGCCTTGAGGTGGAGTGGTGAACAGCGACCAGGCCTTGCAGATGGTGTATCTGCTGGGCTTCCTGCTCCTCGTCAGCAGCGCTCTGGCGGCGCGCCGCACCAGCTTCGGCAATATGGCCAAAATGGCGCTGGCCTGGGTCGCGATCTTTGCCGTCGGCTTTGTGGTTTTCAGCTATCGCGGCGAAATAACCCATATATTCAGCCGTATAACAGCGGAAGCCGATCCGGCGCGGGGACTTGAGGCCGATGGCGAACTGCGATTGCGCGCCCGCCAGGACGGCCATTTCTGGGTGCGGAGCGAAGTCAACGGGCGGTCGGTGACGTTTCTTGTCGACAGCGGCGCATCGGTCATCGGCCTCAGTCAGGGCACGGCGCGGGCGATCGGCTTCGATGTCGACAAGCTCCGCTATGACGGCGTCGTTCAAACCGCCAACGGGCCGATCCCGGTGGCGCGGGTTCGGTTGGACGAGCTCAAGGTCGGCCCGATCATTCGTCGCGACCTGACGGCCTTTATCGCGCCGGCGATGGGCGACACCAATGTCCTGGGGATGAATTTCCTGAGCAGCCTGTCGGGCTGGCGTGTGGAGGACAGCTGGCTGGTCCTGCGTCCGTGACGCTCCCCCCCTCGTCCGCACCCTCATATTTAACATAATATATATTATCAGATTATCGGATGGAGCCGGCGGTGGCTGAAAAAGACGGTGAAACCCCTCTCGATCCCCTGGTTGCGATCATGGCCCGATTGCGCGATCCGAACGGCGGTTGCCCCTGGGACCTCGCGCAGGATTTCAGCACCATCGCGCCCTATACGATCGAGGAAGCCTATGAGGTCGCCGACGCGATCGCGCGTGACGACATGGCGGCGCTCAAGGACGAACTTGGCGACCTGCTCCTCCAGGTGGTCTATCATGCGCGTCTGGCTCAGGAGCGCGGCGCTTTCGCCATCGCCGATGTCGTCGAGGCGATTTGCGCGAAGATGATCCGCCGCCATCCGCATGTGTTCGGTGATGCCGCATCGCCCGGCTGGGAGGATTTGAAGGCGGAGGAGCGCGCCGGTGCTGCCGATCGGAGCGCGCTAGCCAGTGTCGCCCTCGCCCTGCCCGCGCTCAAACGGGCCGAGAAGATCCAGAAGCGCGCCGCCCGCGTGGGCTTCGATTGGCCCGATGCGGAAGGTCCCCGCGCCAAGATTCTGGAGGAGATGGCGGAGGTCGACCGCGCGGAAACGAAGGAGGAACGCGCGGAGGAAGTCGGCGACCTGCTGTTCGCCGCCGTGAATTGGGCGCGGCATCTTGGCGTGGCGCCGGAGGAGGCGCTGCGTCACGCCACGGACAAGTTCGAGACGCGCTTCCGGGCGATGGAGGCGATCGCGGGCGAAGGTTTCACCGCTCTGCCGCTGTCCGGGAAGGACGACCTGTGGAATCAGGTCAAAGCCGGGCGCTAAAGTCTGTCCGTTTTAATTGG
>CAZACH010000055.1:0-10656 GCA_964483275.1 uncultured Sphingomonadaceae bacterium
ATGCGCGTCATCTCATCGCCGTCAATCTCGACGACGGGGTTCTTGACCTTGATCTTTGCCATCGTGCCCCTCGAACTGTCTGAAGATGGCAATGGCCTTAGGGAATGGGGGCGGTGCGATCAACCTTTGGCGGCCACGGCCCGCCCGGCATGATTTGTCACGCAAACGGCGCTTTCGCTTCCAACCCGCCGCAAAAGCCCGTAGAACCCCGCCATGACATCGCTCGAAACGCCTGATCCCGCCACAACGACCGTCAAATATCGCCTGCCGTCGGCACATCCCGAGGGCATAAAATATGTCGTCATCTCCGCCGGCCTGACGCTCATCGCCTTTTTGCTGTGGGACGTGCTCGGCTGGCTGTTCGTCATGCTGACGATCTGGGTCGCCGCCTTTTTCCGCGATCCGCTGCGCGTGACGCCGCAGGGCGAGGGGCTGGTCGTCTCGCCGGCGGACGGCCTCGTCACCATGATCCAGCAAATGACGCCGCCGCGCGAACTGACGGTGGGCGAGGGCGGCATCGCCGCCGACCCGGTGGTGCGCGTCTCGATTTTCATGAGCGTCTTCGACGTCCACATCAACCGCGCGCCGATCGCCGGCAAGGTGACGCGCATCGTCTATATCCCCGGCAAGTTCATCAATGCCGATCTCGACAAGGCCAGCGAGGACAATGAGCGCCAGCATTTCGTGGTCGAGGGGGTCGACGGCATCCGCGTCGCCTTCACCCAGATCGCCGGGCTGGTGGCGCGCCGCATCGTCAAGTTCACCAAGGAGGACGATGCGGTGGCGGCCGGGCAGCGCATCGGCCTGATCCGCTTCGGCAGCCGCGTCGACGTCTATCTGCCCGCCGGCGTCGTGCCGCAGGTCGCGCCCGGCCAGCGCGCCATTGCCGGTGAAACGATCCTGGGGCGCGCGGGCGCGGCAGACTGGGCGCGCGGCGTCACGCAATGATCGTCGAGGAGGAGCCGCTCCGTCCTCGCCGCCTGCGCCGCGTCTTGCCGATGCGGGTGCTGATTCCGAACGCGGTGACCGCCCTCGCGCTGTGCTGCGGCCTGACCGGCGTGCGTTTCGCGATCGCGGGCGATTGGGAAAAGGCGGTCGCCGCGATCATCGTCGCGGGCATATTGGACGGCATCGACGGCCGCATCGCGCGGCTGCTGAAGGGCCAGAGCCGTTTCGGCGCCGAGCTTGATTCGCTGTCGGACGTGATCGCGTTCGGCGTTTCCCCGGCCGTCATCATCTATCTCTGGTCGCTACAGCATATGAAGGGCATCGGCTGGGTGTTCGCCCTGGCCCATGCGGTGTGCTGCGCGCTGCGGCTCGCCCGCTTCAACGCCAATCTCGACGTTGACGAGCAGCCGCGCAAGGCGGCGGGCTTCCTCACCGGCGTTCCCGCCCCGGTCGGCGCGGGACTGGCGCTCGCGCCGCTTTATCTCTGGATGGCGACCGACATCGAGATCCTGCGCTCGGTGATCGTTGTGGCGACCACCACCGCCATCACCGCCTTCCTGATGATCTCGAACATCCCGACCTTCTCCTGGGCATCGCCCCGGATACCCTCGGCATGGCGCCTGCCCGCGCTGGTCGGCGTCGGCCTGTTCGGCGGCGCGCTGTTCTCCACGCCCTGGATCACCCTGTCGGTAACCGCCGCCGTCTATATGCTGACATTGCCGTTCAGCATTCGCGCCTATCGCCGGGTCAAGCGGCAACGCGGATCAGCGATGGCGCGGGCGCGGGGCGGCGCGTCGGCCGCGCCGGAGCGGACCCGCGCCTGACGGCCTGCGGCGGCAGCTCGCCGCGCAAGGCGGCGATGACGGCGCCGCGATGATCGGCAAAGGTGCGGCAGATGACGCTCAGTGCCAGCGCCATGATCATGATGCTGCCGGCGGCGATGAACATCGACATTGTCAAACCCCTTTCGTCCAGTGGCGCCTCGTCTCTGGCGCCGGGATCGCGCCGCCGCATTCAGGCGGACCGCGATTCGCAAGCCCAATGTTCTCTATTTGTTCTTATCATGTCAAGCTTGCGCCGACAGGGCCGATCCGCTAAGGCGCGCTCCATTCCACACGCGGGAACATCACCGGTGCCCGGTTGCCGTCATTCGGACGGCGCCAGGTTCCTCCCGCGGAGGTACAACCGGGAAGGAGACTGACCTATGGCGACTCCAGTCGTCACCATGCAGCAATTGCTCGAGGCCGGAGCGCATTTCGGCCACCAGACCCACCGCTGGAACCCGCGCATGAAGCCGTATATCTTCGGCGAGCGCAACGGCGTCCATGTCATCGACCTCAGCCAGACCGTGCCGCTGTTCGACCGCGCGCTCGATTTCGTGCGCCAGACCGCGGCGCATGGCGGCAAGGTGCTGTTCGTCGGCACCAAGCGCCAGGCGCAGGAGCCGATCGCCGAGGCGGCGCGCCGCAGCGGCCAGCATTTCGTCAACCATCGCTGGCTGGGCGGCATGCTCACCAACTGGAAGACGATTTCGGGCTCGATCCGTCGCTTCAAGACCCTGGAAGAGCAGCTGTCGGGCGACACGCACGGCCTCACCAAGAAGGAAGTGCTGCAACTCACCCGTGAGCGCGACAAGTTCGAATCGTCGCTCGGCGGCATCCGCGATCTGGGCGGCCTGCCCGACGTGATGTTCGTCATCGACGTCAACAAGGAAGAGCTGGCCGTCAAGGAAGCCAATGTGCTTGGCATTCCGGTCGTCGCCATCCTCGACACCAACACCAGCCCGCAGGGCATCTCGTTCCCGGTGCCGGCGAACGACGACGCCAGCCGCGCCATCCGCCTCTATTGCGACGCGGTGGCCGATGCCGTCATCGCCGGCAAGACCGGCGGCCGCGCCCAGCGCGGCGAGGACATCGGTGCCGCCGCGGAGCCGCCGGTGGAGGCAGCGCTGCAGGACAGCTGATCCTTTCGGGCGGTCGGCCGTGACGCTGTCACGACGTCGACCGCCGGAATGGCCGACAAAGCGAACGGCGGAGCATGTCTCCGCCCGTTCCGTATCTGAGAGCAGAAGGAAAACGCCATGGCTGAAATCACCGCGAGCATGGTCAAGGATCTGCGCGAGCGCACCGGCGCCGGCATGATGGACTGCAAAAAGGCTCTTGCCGAAACCAATGGCGACATCGAGGCGGCGGTCGACTGGCTGCGCACCAAGGGCCTCGCCGCCGCCGCCAAGAAGGCTGGCCGCACCGCCGCCGAAGGCCTGGTCGGCGTCGCCGTCCAGGGCAACAAGGGCGCCGTGGTCGAGGTCAACTCCGAAACCGACTTCGTCGCCAAGAACGACCAGTTCCAGGATTTCGTGAAGGTCGTCACCGGCCTCGCGCTGGAGACCGAGGGCGATATCGAGGCGCTGGCGACGGCCCGCTATCCGGACAGCGACAAGAGCGTCTCTGAAAAGCTGACCGACAATATCGCGACGATCGGCGAAAATCAGGCGCTGCGCCGGGTTGCGCGCGTCGAGGTGCCGCAGGGCGTGGTCGTGTCATATGTCCATAACGCCGCCGCCCCCGGCATCGGCAAGATCGGCGTGCTGGTCGCGCTGGAAAGCGCCGCGCCGGCCGACAAGCTGGAGGCGCTCGGCCGTCAGCTCGCCATGCATGTCGCCGCCGCCAACCCGCAGGCGCTCGACGCCGAGGGCATCGACGCCGCGACCATCGAGCGCGAGCGCGCGATCGCGGCCGAAAAGGCGGCCGCGTCGGGCAAGCCGGCCGACATCGTGAACAAGATGGTCGACGGCGCGATCGCCAAGTTCCGCAAGGAAAACGCGCTGCTGTCCCAGCCCTTCGTCATCGACGGCAAGACGCCGGTCGGCGACGTGGTCGCGGCGGCCGGCAAGGAAGCGGGCGCGCCGATCGCGCTCAAATCCTATGTCCGCTTCCAGCTCGGCGAGGGCATCGAGCGCGAGCAGAGCGATTTCGCCGCCGAAGTCGCGGCCGCCTCGGGCGTTCGCCAGGGCTGATCGGCTAAAGGCCGCGTCGTTCCGTCCGCTGCGGTGGACGGAACGACGCGGCTGTTTCATTCCTGCCGGAGGATGCTCTAAGGTAGGCCGGCCCTGTCGTTCCAAAGGACTTCGCACCCGCGCATGACCCGCCCGCGCTACAAACGTATCCTCCTCAAATTGTCCGGCGAGGCCCTGATGGGCCAGGGCCAATATGGCATAGACCCGGAAACCGTGGCCGGGCTTGCCGCGGAAATCGCCGATGCGACGCGCGCCGGGCACCAGCTTTGCCTGGTCGTCGGCGGCGGCAACATCTTTCGCGGGCTGGCGGCGGCGGCCAAGGGCTTCGACCGCACCAGCGCCGACTATATGGGCATGCTGGCCACCGTGATGAACGCGCTGGCCGTCCAGAACGCGCTCGAATCGATCGGCGTCGACACCCGCGTCCAATCCGCCATCCCGATGGCCACGGTGTGCGAGCCTTATATCCGGCGGCGCGCCAGCCGGCACATGGAGAAGGGGCGCATCGTCATCTTCGCCGCGGGGACCGGCAATCCCTTTTTCACGTCGGACACGGCGGCGGCGCTGCGCGCGGCCGAAATGGGCTGCGACGCCCTGTTCAAGGGCACGAGCGTCGATGGCGTCTATGATGCCGACCCCAAGCGGGTGCCGACGGCAAAGCGCTACGAACGCTTGAGTTTCAACCGGGTTCTGGCAGATGATCTCAAGGTCATGGACGCCAGCGCTGTCGCCCTGTGCCGTGACAACCGGATCCCGATCGTGGTGTTCAACATCCGCGAGCCGGGCAATCTGTCGAAGGTCTTGTCCGGCAGTGGCGTCGCCACCGTCGTCGACAACGAGAATCAGTAAGGGGACGGAAGATGGCGGCGTATGACAAGCAGGATCTGGAACGGCGCATGGCCGGCGCCGTCGAGGCGCTGAAGGGCGACCTGCAGGGCCTTCGCACCGGCCGGGCGTCGGTGTCGCTGCTCGACCCGGTGACTGTCGAGGTTTACGGCGCGCACATGCCGCTCAACCAGGTCGCGACCGTCAGCGCGCCGGAAGCGCGGCTGCTGACCGTCCAGGTCTGGGACAAGAGCAATGTCGGGCCGGCGGAAAAGGCGATCCGCTCGGCGGGGCTGGGCCTCAATCCGGTGACGGACGGCCAGATGCTGCGTCTGCCGATCCCCGACCTCACGGAGGAGCGGCGCAAGGAACTGGCCAAGCTGGCCGGGCAATATGCCGAAAAAGCGCGGGTCGCGGTGCGGAATGTCCGCCGCGACGGCATGGATGCGCTGAAGACCGACGAGAAGAAGGGCGTCATCAGCCAGGACGAGCAGAAGCGCCTGGAAACCGACGTCCAGAAGCTTACCGACAAGACGATTGCCGACCTCGACGCGGCAGCCGCGGCCAAGGAAAAAGAAATCCTCCAGAAATGAGCCCAGCCACGGCAGCGTTGACCAACGGCGAAGGGCCGCTGATCCCCCGCCACGTCGCCATCATCATGGATGGCAACGGGCGGTGGGCGAAGGCGCGCCGGTTGCCGCGCATCGCCGGCCACAAGCGGGGCGTCGAAGCGGTGCGCAAGGTGGTCAAGGCCGCGCCGGACCTCGGCATTTCGGTGCTGACCATCTATGCCTTCTCGTCGGAGAACTGGAAGCGCCCGGCGGACGAGGTGTCCGACCTCATGGGGCTGCTGCGCTTCTACCTGCATAATGAGATCGAGGCGCTGCACGCCAATGGCGTGCGGGTCGAGGTGATCGGCGACTATCGCGCGCTTCAGCCGGACCTCGTGCGGCTGATCGACGATGCCCGCGCCCTGACGCGGGACAATCGCGGCCTGACGCTGGTCGTCGCGCTCAACTATGGCGGGCAGGACGAGATCAGGCGCGTGGTTCGCGCGATCGCCGCCGATGTCGAGGCCGGAACCGTGAATCCGGCGACGATCGACCTTGCCGCGATCGAGCATCGGCTCGACACGCGCGACCTGCCGCCGCCCGACCTCATCATCCGCACATCGGGCGAGCTGCGGCTGTCCAATTTCCTGCTGTGGCAGGCGGCCTATGCCGAGCTGGTGTTCGTCGACACGCTGTGGCCGGACTTCGACGGCGAGTCGCTGGCCGACGCGGTGCGTGAATTCGGGCGTCGCGATCGCCGCTTCGGGGGCGCGTGAAACCCTCGGTCGCATTGGGCGGGGACCTCAAGGTCCGCGCCATGGTCGGCATCGGGCTGATCGTGCTGGCCGTCGCCGGCATTTCCATCGGCGGCATGATCTTCTCGCTTTTCGTCGGCGCCTGCGGCCTGCTGATGCTCAGCGAATGGGCGGGGATGCACCGCATCTCGCGCCGCTGGTCGGTGCTTGGCCTGCTGGTCGTCGCGACGCCGGTGGTGCTGCTGCCCGCCTATATCACCGTGCCCGAGCAGCGGCTGTTCCACGCCTGGGGCCTGCTGGCCGGCGCCGGCCTGCTGCTTTCGGTCGCGGCGCGACGCCCGGCCTTGTTCGCGGGCATCCTCTATGCGGGCCTGCCGTCCGTGGCGCTGGTCTGGCTGCGCAGCCAGCCTTTCGGCGTCGAATGGGTGCTGTGGACGCTGATCATCGTCTGGGCGACCGACATCTTCGCCTATTTCGCCGGCCGGCTGATCGGCGGGCGGCGGCTGTCGCCGCGCATCAGCCCCAACAAGACCTGGGCGGGGCTGGTCGGCGGCATCCTCGCCGCCTCGATCATCGGCGCGCTGGTGGCGATATGGTTCGGGCTGCCGGAATGGTGCGCGGCGGTGGGCGGCGGCCTGGCCCTGCTGGCGCAGATCGGCGATCTGTTCGAAAGCTGGCTGAAGCGGCGCGCCGGCGTCAAGGATTCGGGCCGGCTGCTGCCCGGCCATGGCGGCGCGATGGATCGGCTCGACGGTGTCGTGCCGGTCGCCGTGGTGGTGGCGCTGGCGGTCGCCCTGACGGGAGCCTGGGCATGAGCGTGCGCTCGATCACCGTGCTCGGCGTCACCGGCTCGATCGGCGCCTCGACGCTGGACCTGATCGAGCGCGAGCCGGACGCCTATCGGGTCGAGGCGCTGACCGCCAATCGCGATGCCGAGGGGCTGGCGCGCGCGGCGCGGCGGACCCGCGCGCGGCTGGCGGTGATCGGCGAGGAGAGCGGTTATGCCGCGCTCAAGGACGCGCTGTCGGGCAGCGGCATCGAAGTCGCGGCCGGGCAGGGGGCGATCCGGGATGCGGCGCGTTCCGGGGCGCACTGGACGATGGCGGCGATCGTCGGCAGCGCCGGCCTCGCGCCCGTGCTCGCGGCGCTGGAGGGCGGCCGGACGCTGGCGCTCGCCAACAAGGAGGCGCTGGTTTGCGCGGGTGATATCGTCAATGCGGCGACGAAGCGCAGCGGGGCGCGGATGCTGCCGGTCGACTCGGAGCATAATGCCGTCTTCCAATGCTTCGACCATGAGGCGCCCGAGCGCGTCCACAAGGTCGTGCTGACCGCGAGCGGCGGGCCGTTCCGGTCGATGACGAGGGACGAGATGCGGCACGTCACGCCCGAACAGGCCGTGAAGCATCCGACATGGTCGATGGGCGCGAAGATTTCCGTCGATTCGGCGACGCTGATGAACAAGGGCCTCGAACTGATCGAAGCCCATCATCTGTTTCCGCTGCGGCCGGAGCAGCTGGAGGTCATCGTCCATCCGCAGTCGGTGGTGCACAGCCTGGTCGAATATGTCGACGGCTCCGTCCTGGCGCAGATGGGGACGCCGGACATGCGCATTCCCATTGCCTATGCGCTCGCCTGGCCGTCGCGAATGGCGACGCCGGCGGCGCGGCTGAACCTCGCGCAAATCGGCAGGCTCGACTTCCAACCGCCTGACGAGGAACGCTTTCCGGCGCTGCGTCTGGCGCGCGAGGCGCTGGCGGCCGGCGGCGCGCGGCCGGCCGTGCTCAATGCCGCGAACGAGGCCGCCGTCGCCGCGTTCCTCGGCGGGCGTATCGGATTTCTGGACATTTCGGCCATCGTCGAACAGGTTCTGGCGCATTATGATCCGCCGGCCCCCGGCGATCTCGACGGGGTCACGGCGATTGATGCCGAGGCCCGGCGCCATGCCGAGGCCGAGATGATGGTGCGGGCATGACGGCCGCCCGTGGGAGTTGCGTGTGATTGAAACCGCCCAGCCCGGCCTGCTTCTGACGCTGGCGGCCTTTGCGTTCGTCGTCGGTTTCCTGGTCTTCATCCATGAGCTGGGCCATTATCTGGTCGGCCGCGTCTTTGGCGTGAAGGCGGATGCCTTCTCGATCGGGTTCGGCAAGGAATTGTTCGGCTGGACCGACCGGCAGGGCACGCGCTGGAAGGTCTCGGCGCTGCCGCTGGGCGGCTATGTCAAGTTCGCGGGCGACATGAACCCGGCGAGCCAGCCGACCGACGCGTGGCTGGCCTTGCCGCCCGAGGAGCGGGCGCGGACCTTCCAGGCGAAGCCGCTGTGGCAGCGGGCCTGCATCGTCGCGGCGGGGCCGATCACCAACTTCCTGTTCGCGATCCTGGTCTTCGCCGCCTTCTTCGCGGCCTATGGCGTGCCGCGCACGCCCGCGGTGGTCTCGCAGGTCCTGCCCGAAAGCGCGGCGGCGGCGGCGGGGGTACAGCCCGGCGATCGCATCATCACGCTGCTCGGCCGCTCGATCGACAAGTTCGAGGACGTCGCCCGCATCGTCCAGATTCACCCCGCCGAGCGGGTGAAGATGGTCGTCGAGCGCGACGGCCGGCCCCTCGACCTTCATGTCACGCTGGGCGTCGACGAGCAGGTCGACCGCTTCGGCAACCGCTATCGGGTCGGCCTGCTCGGCGTCGCCGGCGGCAACCGGGTGATCGAGAAGCTGCCGGCGGGGCAGGTGCTGTTCGCCGCCACCGAGTTCACCTGGGACATGACCCGCTCGATGGTGTCGACGCTGGAGCAGATCGTCACCGGCCGCCGTTCGGTGACGGAGCTGGGCGGACCGATCAAGATCGCGCAGTTCGCGGGGCAAATGGCCTCGCTTGGCCTCATCGACCTTGTCAGCTTCATGGCGTTCATATCAATTAATCTCGGATTCATTAACCTGCTGCCAATCCCCATGCTGGATGGCGGCCATCTGCTTTTCTATGCCCTGGAAGGCGTGCGACGGCGCCCGGTGGCGGCAAAAACTCAGGAATATGCCTTCATGTCGGGTCTGGCGCTGTTGGCGACATTCATGCTTTTCGTGACATTCAACGATCTGGCGTCGTTCGGACTATGGGAAAAGCTCGTTTCCCTCGGCGGCTGAGTAGGCTAACGGGCGACATCTTGTGATGCATTTGAAGGGGCGGGACTTGGGGCGACAGGCATTGGCCAGCGGCAAGGCAATGGAACGGGCCATCGCCGCGACTCTCATGCTCGGCACGGCCGTCGTAGCGATGGCCGCCCCGGCGTTCGCCCAGGCGACGGTCGCGCCCGAAGCGCCGCCCGAGCAGCCGGGTGCCGCCGGGCAAACCAGCGGCACGGTCCGGCAGATCAACGTGGTCGGCTCGCAGCGGCTGGAGCCGAACACCGTGCGCTCCTACATCGACCTCAAGGTCGGCGACGCCTATGATCGCAACAAGCTCGACCAGGCGCTGAAGGACCTCTACGCGACCGAGCTGTTCGCCGACGTCACCATCCGCAACGATGACGGCGCGCTGACGATCACGGTGCGCGAGAACCCGGTGATCAACCGCATCGTGCTGGAAGGCAATAAGCGGCTGAAGGACGACAAGATCCGCCCGGAGATCCGGCTGGCGCCGCGCCAGATCTTCACGCGCTCCAAGACGCGCGCCGACGTCGCCCGCATCGTCGAGCTTTATCGTCGGCAGGGCCGCTTCGCCGCCAATGTCGAGCCGAAGATCGTCCAGCTCGACCAGAACCGCGTCGATGTGGTGTTCGAGATCAGCGAAGGGCCGAAGTCCAAGGTCCGCGCCATCAATATCGTCGGCAACCAGAAATTCTCCGATGGCGAACTGCGCGGCCAGATGGCGACCAAGCAGACCGGCATCACCAAGATCTTCTCGTCGGGCACCAGCTATGACCCCGACCGGCTGGCCTATGACCAGCAGAAGCTGCGCCAATTCTATCTGACCCAGGGCTATGCGGACTTCCGCGTGGTGTCGGCGATCGCCGAGCTGACGCCGGACCGGCGCGATTTCATCATCACCTATGTCGTCGACGAAGGGGATCGCTACAAGTTCG
The DNA here is from genome assembly GCA_964483275.1 of uncultured Sphingomonadaceae bacterium. GTDB lineage: Bacteria > Pseudomonadota > Alphaproteobacteria > Sphingomonadales > Sphingomonadaceae > JBBCJR01. The sequence goes on from CAZACH010000055.1 coordinate 10,168, forward strand.
GTGACGTCAGCATCGACAGCGAGATCCGCGACCTCAAGCCGGAAACGCTGCAATCGCTGGTCCAGGTCAAGAAGGGCGAATGGTACAACGCCCAGCGCGTCGAGGACAGCGTCGATTCGATGACCGAATCGGCGGGCCTGCTCGGCTATGCCTTCGCCGACATCCGCCCGCAGTTCGAGCGCGACAAGGACGCGCTGACCATGACCCTGACGTTCAAGGTCGCGGAGGCGCCGCGCGTCTATGTCGAGCGGGTCGACATCAACGGCAACACGATCACGCAGGACAAGGTGATCCGCCGCGAGTTCCGGCTGGCGGAAGGCGATGCGTTCAACAGCGTCAAGGTCAAGCGCTCGCGCGATCGCATCCAGTCGCTGGGCTATTTCCAGGAAAAGTTCGAGATCGAGCAGAAGCCCGGCTCGACGCCGGACCGCGTCATCCTGGAGGCCAATCTCGAGGAGCGGCCGACCGGCGAGCTCCAGGTTTCGGCGG
>CAZACH010000056.1:0-7742 GCA_964483275.1 uncultured Sphingomonadaceae bacterium
ACACGACCCCCGGCGGGAACGATACGGGGCCGGGCGGCGACGGGTCGGGCTGGCCGCATGGCAATAATGGCGGCACGCGGCCCCAGCCTCAGCCGCCGGCGGACGATCCCGCGGCGCCGGGGCCGGGCGCGCCCGACAATGACGAGGCGCAGATCACCGGCACCGATCTCGATGAGCGATTCGATCTCGGGGTGCCGGGCAATCCGGTCAATGCGAATGGCGGGGCGGGCAACGACACGCTGTTCGGCGATCATCGCGTCAACCGCATCCGGGGCGACAACGGCCATGACGTGCTGGTCGGCCTGTCGACCGGCTTTGGCGGCTTCGGCGATCGCCTCGAAGGCGGCGCCGGCGACGACACGATCATCGGCGACGGCTTCGAGGGCGATTCCCCCAGCCTGCTGCACGGGGTCAGCCGGCCCGGCGACGATGCCGACTGGATCTCCGGCGGCGACGGCAACGATCTGGCCTGGGGCGGCGGCGGTGACGACACCATGCTGGGCGACGATGGCGACGACGTGCTCTATGGCGGCGAGGGCGCGGACCTGCTGCTCGGCGGCGACGGCGCGGACGCGCTTCATGGCGAGGCCGGTAATGACGAGATCTGGGCCGACGACGGCCGCGACGTCGCCTTCGGCGGCGACGGCGACGATTCGATCCATGGCGGCGGCGGCGACGATCGCATCGACGGCGGCGATGGCGACGACATCATCTATGGCGACAGCGGCAACGACACGCTGACCGGCGGACGCGGCCGGGACTATATCCGGGGCGGCGAGGGCGACGACAGCATCGAGGGCGGCGACGGCGACGACACGCTGTTCGGCGATGCCGGCCACGACACGCTGCATGGCGGCGCGGGCATGGACCGCATCGACGGCGGCGCCGGCAATGACAGCATCTTCGGCGGCGACGGCGCGGACGACCTGCGCGGCGATGCCGGCGACGACAGCCTCGATGGCGGCGACGGGGCGGATTATGTTCAGGGCGGCTCCGGCGACGATCTCCTGTCCGGCGGCGGCGGCGACGACATATTGGTCGGGGCCGACGGCGCCGACCGGCTCGACGGCGGCGACGGCGATGACTGGCTTGGCGGCTATGAGGATGCCGACATATTGAGCGGCGGCGCCGGCAACGACACGCTGAGCGGCGGCGCCGATACCGACGACCTGCATGGCGGCGACGGCGACGACTGGCTCGGCGGCGACGGCGCCAGCGATACACTGGCCGGCGACGAGGGCGCCGACACGCTGTATGGCGGCGATGGCGACGATCTTCTGGACGGCGGCGCGGGCGATGACGAGCTGCATGGCGGCATCGGCGACGACATGATCCGCGGCGGTGACGGCGCGGACAGCCTGTTCGGCGACGGCGGACATGATACGCTGCTCGGCGGTGGCGGCGATGACAGGCTGGACGGTGGCAGTGGGTTCGACGACCTTTATGGCGGTGACGGCGACGACACGCTCGATGGTGGCGACGGCGAGGACTGGCTGTTCGGCGGCGCGGGCGACGACGTGCTGAACGGCGGCCTCGACGACGACTATGCCGAAGGCGGCGCCGGCAACGACCTGATCGCGGGCGGCGACGGCGACGACTGGCTGGTCGGCGACAGCGGCGCCGATACGTTGCGCGGCGACGATGGCGACGACTGGCTCGAAGGCAATGCCGGCGACGATGTGCTGACCGGCGGCGCGGGACGCGACGTCTTCCATTTCGACAGCGGCGACGACGGCAACGACCTGATCACCGACCTCAGCTTCGCGGAGCGCGACCAGATCGTCCTGCGGATCGAGGACCCGGTCAATTTCGACATGGATTCCCTGCGCATCGTCGATAATGGCAGCGACGTGACATTGAGCCTCGGCGATGCCTCGATCACGCTCGCCTCGATCACGGGCGGGGATTTCGCTTTCCTCGGCATCGACAGCATCGAAAAGCTCAACGCCCTCAGCCAGGGCGAGGCGGGTTATGATGTCGTCATCTTTGAATAGGGCCGCATGCCTGGCCGGGGCGGCGCTGCTCGCCCTTGCCGCCGCCGCGCCGGCGCGGGGCGACGACGCGCCGCTTCGGCTCGACATGCCGGTCGATTGCGACATGCGGTCGACATGCGCGATCCAGAAATATGTCGACCTCGATCCCACCCCGGAGCGGCGCGACTATCGCTGCGGCCGAATCGCCACGGACGGCCATGACGGCACCGACATCCGCCTGCGCCGCTTCGCCGACCTCGGCGCCAGCGCGCCGGTGATCGCCGCCGCCGCCGGTCGCGTGCTGCGCGTGCGGGACGGCATGGCCGACGCCAATGTGCGCGAGACCGGCGCGGCGGCGATCGGCGACCGGCTGGCCGGCAATGGCGTGGTCATTGATCACGGCGATGGCTGGGAAACGCAATATAGCCATTTGAAGCGCGGCAGCGTCGTCGTGCGTCCCGGCCAGACGGTGGCGGCGGGCGCGCGGCTCGGCGATATCGGCATGTCGGGCAATGCGGAATTCCCCCACCTGCATTTCGAGGTGCGGCGGCGGGGCACCGCCGTCGACCCGTTCAGCGGGCGTTCGCCGGGTGCCGGTTGCGAAGGGGCGGCCGCGTCGATGTGGCGCGCCGGTGCGGCCCGCGCGCTCGCCTATCGCGTGCCCGAAGTGCTCGCCGTGGGCCTTGCCGCCAGCGCCGACGCGGCCCGTGCGGCGCGCACGGCGACCGTGCCGGCGCCGCTCGGCAAGAATCCGCCGGCGCTGGTGATCTGGGCGGATGTCGTCGGCGCGCGCGATGGCGACATGCAGACCTTCCGGATGAGGACGGGCGATGGCCGCCTGGTCCTCGATCGGCGACTGCGAGTCGCGCGCGGCGGCCTCTCCTGGTTCGCGTTCGCGGGGCTGCGCCGGCCGCCCGAAGGCTGGGCGTCGGGAAAATATGTCGTAAGCTATCTTATTGAAAGAGATGGACAAACCATCAATTCAAATGAAATTTCAGTGACAATGGAATGAATTATCGAGTCATGCGTCGTTGGTGCTTGACTCTCTTGCTCGGTAACATTGATAAATTAAAGAAATCAGTACTTTTGGTGTTCCAAAAATAAACCAAGAATAGCGTCCGTGGGTCCTTAACATTTCTGAAGACCGGAAACGGGGGCTGGCGCTGTGCGCGAGAGCAGAGAAGAATTGTCAACGCCGATGCAGGCGGTGGTCGGAACGCTGCGGCGCTATAGCTGGGCATTCTTCGGAATGTCGGGGCTGATCAGCATCCTCGGCCTGACATTGTCGCTGTTCATCATGCAGGTCTTCGACCGTGTGTTGTCCAGCCGCAGCTTCGATACGCTGACCTTCCTCTGCATCGCGGCCGTGGTCGCCCTTGTCACCGCCTCCGCCCTCGATGGCCTGCGCAACTACATGCTCGGCCGCATGGCTGACTGGGGCATGCGGCAGCTCGCGCCGCTGGTGCTGACCGGGTCGATCGAGCGGCGGCTGGTCGACAGCCAGCTGCGCACGGAATTGCTGCGCGAGCTGTCGCAGCTGCGCGCCTTTCTGGCGGGGCCGGGCGTATCGACCATCCTCGACCTGCCATGGATGCCGCTGTACCTGATCGTCGCTTTCCTGATCCATCCGACGATCGGGCTGATCGCGGTGGGGGGCGCGGTGATCCTGTTCGGCATGGCGCTGCTCAACGAGCGCATGACCCACCGCGACATCCGCGCCGCCGCCTCGATCTCGGCGGCGTCCCTGCGGGAAAGCGACGCGATCATGCGCAACGCGGAGGTCATCGACAGCCTCGGCATGGCCCCGCAGCTCGCGCGGCGCTGGTCGCAGGGGATGGTCAGCGAACTTGCCCTGCAGGAGCGCGTCCAGCGTCGCAGCGCCGGGCTGATCAGCGCGACGCGCCTGATCCGCGCGCTGATCCAGGTGCTGCTCTACGCGGTCGCGGCCGTGCTGGTCCTGCGTCACGACCTGACCGGCGGCGCGATGATGGCCGGCTCGATCATCACCAGTCGCCTGCTCGCGCCGGTGGAATCGGTGCTGATCCATTGGCGCTCGATGCTGCTGGCGCGCGAAAGCTATGACCGGCTGCGCCGCTTCTTCGCCGCGCCGCCGCTGCGGATGATGCAGACCAGCCTGCCGGCGCCGCGCGGCAACCTCAGCGTCGACCGCGTCACCTATGGCGTCCCCGGCCTCGCCGCGCCCCTGCTGCGCAATATCAATTTCGATCTCAGGGCCGGCGAGCATCTGGCGATCATCGGGCCGGCGGCATCGGGCAAGACCACCCTGTCGCGCGTGCTGATGGGCATATTGCGGCCGCAGGGGGGCGTCGTCCGGCTCGACGGCGCCGATGTCGCGCAATGGCGGCGGGAGGAGTTCGGCCAGCATGTCGGCTATCTGCCGCAGGACGTCGAGCTGTTCAGCGGCACGGTCGGCCGGAACATCGCCCGCTTCACCGATGCCGACGACGCCGAGATCGTCCGCGCGGCGCGGCTTGCCGGCTGCCACGACCTGATCCTCGGCCTGCCGCTGGGCTATGATACGGAGATCGGCGACGGCGGCATGCTGCTGTCGGGCGGCCAGCGGCAGCAGGTCGCGCTGGCCCGCGCCCTGTTCGGCCGCCCGCGCTATGTGGTGCTCGACGAGCCGAACTCCAATCTCGACATCCGGGGCGACCAGGCGCTCAAGCTGGCGTTGGACCGCTTGCGCCGCTCCAATGTGACGGTGGTGATCGTGACGCACCGCCAGTCGATCATCAGCCAGATGGACAAGCTGCTGGTGCTGCAACAGGGCGCCGTCCGTGCCTTCGGCCCGACCGCCGATGTGCTGGCCTTCCTGCGCGGCGACAAGCAGGCCGCCGAGCCGCTGCGCGCGCCGCGGGCCGCGCCGCCGGTCATCGTCGATGCCTCCAAGCTCGCCGCCGAAGGCGGCCCGCGGGAGGCGGTGGGGGCATGAGCGAGCCGCTTCTGATCGGCGGTCCGGCCGGCGCCGCCAGCCTCGACGGGCCGCTGCCGCCGCTCGCCCGGCCGTTGAGGATCGCGGCGATCGTGGTCGCGGTGTTCGTCGGCATCTTCGGGCTGTGGGCGGTGCTCGCGCCGCTCAGCAAGGCAGCGGTGGCGCCCGGCATATTGGAGGTCGAAGGCCGCCGCCGGGTGATCCAGAATCTGGAAGGCGGCATCGTCGCCGAGATCATGGTGCGCGAAAACCAGCGTGTCCGCGCCGGCCAGCCGCTGATCCGCCTCGCCGCCGCGCAGACCGGCGCCAGCGCCAACGCCGCGCAATCCGAATATTTCGCCTTCCTTGCCGAGCGTCAGCGCCTCCAGGCCGAACTCAACGGCGCGGACAGCGTCACGTTCGACGATGAATTGCGCACCGCCGAGGCGCCGGTGGCGGCCGATGCGATGAACAACCAGCGCGCCCTGCTCGCCAGCCGCCGCGCCGCGCTGAACGGCCAGACCCGCGTGCTGCGCGAAACCGCCTCGCAGGCGCGCGCCGAGATCAGCGGGGCGCAGGCGCAGATCGCCTCGCTGTCCAGCCAGCTGTCGCTGCTCCAGGTGGAGGCCGCCGATGTCGGCCAGCTTGTCGCGGAACAGCTTGAGCGGCGGACCCGGCTGCTCGAATTGCAGCGCAACATCGCCCAGATCGAAGGTTCGATCGGCACCCAGCGCGCGGCGATCGCGCGGGCGCAGCGCATGGTCGCGGAATCGGAGGCGCGCATCGCGGCGCTGGTCAGCGAGCAGCGCGACGACACCAACGCCAAGCTGCGCGACACCAGCATGCGGCTCGCCGATGCGCGCGAGCGGATGAAGGCCGCGACCGACATTGACCAGCGCCGCGTCATCACCGCGCCGGCGGCGGGGCAGGTCGTCCAGCTCCATTTCTCGACCATCGGCGGCGTGGTGCGGCCGGGCGAGCCGATCGTCGATCTCGTGCCCGACAGCCAGCAGCTCATCGTCTCGGCGCGGGTCCGGCCGATCGACATCGAGAACATCCATCCCGGTCTTATCACCGAGGTGAAGCTGGTGCCGTATAGCGGGCGATCGGTGCCGACGCTGGACGGCCACGTCATCGGCGTGTCCGAAGACGTCATCACGCCGTCCAACGGCGGTGATCCCTATTATGCCGCGAAGATCCGGATCGACGACGAGCGACTGAAGGGGCGCCGCGACATCAAGCTGATCTCCGGCATGCCGGCGGAAGTCTTCATCGTCTTGGGCAAGAGGTCGCTGTTCCAATATCTGGTGCAGCCATTGACGGACAGTTTCCGGCGGTCGTTCCGGGAAGAATAACGGGCGGGAAAATGGAGAAGGATGTCAAACAGGTCCCCGAGGACGCCGCCGCGCCGCTTGCGGCCCTGAACGGCGGTGAGCGCCGTATCGCGCGGGACTTGCCGCCGCCGGCCCGCCGGTCGGGCACATGGCAGGTGCGGGTCGACGCCTCGCCGACCTCCGACACGTGGAAGGCCGCCGTCGAGCTTGCCGGGGCCGATTGCTGCATCGGGATATTGGCGCTCGAGGCGCCGTTGCGGCGGGGCACGGTGTTCTCGTCGGGATGCAGCCGTTCCGATCTTGCCCATGTCAATGTCGAAGGGCTGCGCTGCTGGCTGGAGCAGCATAACGGCCTTGCCGACCGGCTCGACGAGGACATGATCGACGTCGACGTGCGCGAGGTCGCGGAGGTCGCCAACCTGCAATGGCTGAAGCACCTGCCGATGCTGTCGGTGGGTGTCGTCGACGTCGCGACCGAAGGCGTGTTCTGGGTGCTGCTCGGCTGGCGCAAGCTGTCCGACGACCGCCCGCGCGACCGCCGCCGCCTGCGCCTCGCCATGCGCGTGCTCGCGCAAAGCGCGGCGGGGTTCGCGGTCGGCACGCGGCGCCGGGGCCGGTGATGGCCGGCGACCGCGAAGGCCAGGTCTTCTGGACCAACGACCATGCCGAGGAGCGGCTGGCGCTGCGCGACCTGCTGATCCGCAACGGCGGCAACCGCATTGCCTCGACCACGCCGGCCAAGACCGCGATGCTGCGCGAGGCGGTGGCGGAGGTGTCCCTCACCCGCCGCTTCAACGACGACGGCACAACGACGGACCGCTATCTGCTGCTGCCCAGCACCGGCGGCAAGGAGGATGTCATCATCCTGCGCGCGGTGGAGGGGCGCAACGGGCTGGAGGGCAACCGCGCCGTCCTGCTGATCGTGCCGCAGGACCAGACGGTCGAGTTTTCGCGCCGGCTGATGAACCTGTTCGGCCTGATCCCGTCCGAGACGCGCTTCGTCAGCGCGCTCGTCGAAACCGGCTCGCCGGCCTCGGCGGCGGCGCGGCTGGGGATCACACCGCAGACCGCCAAGACCTATCTCAAGCGCGTCTATGCCAAGCTCGGCATCGGCAACCAGCTCGAACTGGCGATGATGATCGCCTCATTGACGCCGCCGCTGCGCGCGCGCGTCGCCCCGCTGGGCCACCACAACGAACTCGAACTGCTATGAAGGCGATGCCGATGCGAGCGAAGATCAGCCGGTTTGCGGGATGCTGTGCGGTGGCGCTGCTGGCGGTCAGCCCGGCCCCGGCCCTTGCGCAGACGATCGGGGCCGTGCCCGACAGCGACGACAGCGTGACGCCGCTGGTCGAGCAGGCAGGCACGGCCGGGCTGGTCACGCTCGAACAGGCGCTGGTCGGCGCCTATCAGGGCAATCCGACCTTGCTCGCGGACCGCGAGGGGTTGAAGGTGCTGGACGAGGATGTCGCCACCGCGCGCTCGGGCGGCCGGCCCAACCTG
>CAZACH010000056.1:7842-10633 GCA_964483275.1 uncultured Sphingomonadaceae bacterium
GAAGGTGCTGGACGAGGATGTCGCCACCGCGCGCTCGGGCGGCCGGCCCAACCTGCCCGCCGACCGGCTGGCGCCGCTGCCGCCGTTGCCGCCGATCCCCGACAGCCGCGACGCGGCGCTCGACATCGCGCTGGCGCAAAGTCCGGCGATCAAGCAGGCCGAGCTTGAGGAGCGGGTCGCGCGCTATCAGGTCAATGCCGCCAAGGGCGCGTTGCTGCCGACCGTGGACGGCAGCGCCAGCATCGCCCGGCGCGACGAGATCGTGCAGCTGCTCGGCCGCCAGATTCGCCAGGACCTTGCCACCTTCCAGATCGAGATGAAGGTGCCGCTGTTCCAGGGCGGGCAGGAATATGCCGCCGTGCGGCGCGCCCGGCATGTCGCCAGCCTGCGCCGCATCGAGGTCGACGAGGCGACGCGCGAAATCTATGCGGAGGTCAGCACGGCGTGGGACCGGCTGGTCACGGCGCGCCGCGCGCAGGCGGCGCTCGCCAACAGCATCACCGCCAATGAAACGGCGCTCGCCGGGGTGCGGCGCGAAGCGCTGGTCGGCTCGCGCACGACGCTCGACATCCTCGACGCCGAGCAGGAGCTGCGCGATTCCCGCATCGAGATGGCGCTGAGCCGTCACGACGAATATGTCGCGGTCTATCGCCTGCTGGCGGCGATGGGCGCGATCAGCGCCGCCGGCTTCAAGCTGCCCGTCGAAATCTATCAGCCCGACGCGCATTACCGGCGGACGGCCGGGCGCTGGATCGGCTTCGGTCCCTGACGCCGATCCGCCGACGTGCCAAACCGGCCTGACCGCGTTATGCGCGCAGGGGGTTGAGCCGATCGCGGGACGGGGGATACGAGGCAGCATGCGCGTGAAGGAGCTTCGCTTCGCCCTTGTCTGCTATGGCGGCGTCAGTCTCGCCGTCTATATGCACGGCATCACCAAGGAAGTCTGGAAGCTGCTTCAGGCGAGCCGCGCCATGGCGGACGGCTCCGGCGACGCCGACCTGACGGACAGCGCCCGCGTCTATCGCCAACTGCTGTCCGACATGGGCGAGACGGTGCGGCTGCGCGTGCTCACCGATATCGTCGCCGGCGCCTCGGCGGGCGGCATCAACGGCATTTTCCTCAGCCAGGCGATCGCGACCGGCCAGAGCCTGGAGCCGCTGCGCGACCTCTGGCTGGGGCAGGCGGATATCGAGACGCTGCTCGACCCCGAGGCGCGGCCCAGCTCCAACCTGTCGAAGATGTGGGCATCGCCGCTGGCCTGGCTGGCGATGCGCAGCCGCGAGGACAGCGTCGACGAGCTGGTCGGCGAGGAGGCGCGCGCCGAGGTCAAGGCCAAGCTCAACCGCTTCGTCCGCTCGCGCTGGTTCGAGCCGCCCTTTGGCGGGGAGATTTTCACCGGCCTGCTGCTCGACGGCTTCACCGCCATGGCGGCGGCGCCGCGCGGCAAGCGGCTGATCCCGGCCAGCCAGCCGCTCGACCTGTTCGTCACCGTCACCGATTTCCAGGGCCATCCCGAACGGCTGACGCTCAATTCCCCGCCCGAGGTGCAGGAGACCGAGCATCGGCTGGTGATCGGCTTTCATGGCGGCGTCGGGGCGACGGCGCTCGCGGACCCCGCCGAACTGGTCTATGCCGCCCGCGCGACGGCGAGCTTCCCCGGTGCCTTCCCGCCGTTCAAGGTCGACGAGCTTGATAAGGTGCTGGCCGCGCGCGGCATGGCGTGGCCCGGTCGCGAGGCCTTCCTCTCGCGCATCTTCCCGCGCCTCGGCGCCGCCGGCCTGTCGCCCGAGGACGCCGTGCTGATCGACGGGTCGGTGCTCGCCAACGCCCCCTTCCGGCCGGCGATCGCGGCGCTGCGGCAGCGCCCCGCGCATCGCCAGATCGACCGCCGCTTCGTCTATATCGACCCCAAGCCCGGACGGCGCAGCATCAATCTGCGGCGCGGCGACGGCGGCCCCGGCTTCTTCACGACGATCCTGCGCGCCATGTCCGACATCCCGCGCGAACAGCCGATCCGCGACAATCTGGAGGCGCTCGAGAGCATGTCGCGCCGCATCCGGCGGCTGCGCCACATCGTCTCGGCGATGCGCGAGCAGGTCGACGCCGCGATCGACCGCGAACTGGGCGGCACCTTCTTCCTCGACCGGCCGACGCCCGAGCGGCTGGCGGCGTGGCGCTCGCGCGCCAACGGCGCGGCGGCGGCGCAGGCCGGCTATACCTATGCCGCCTATGCCCAGCTCAAATTCGCGCAGGTGATCGAGGAGATGGCGGTGACGCTGGGCGATGCCTCGGCGGGCGCGGTCGGCGGCGAGGCCATCCGCCGCGCCCTGTGGGGCTGGGCCGAAACGCAGGACCTCGCGACCGGCGAGGCGGGCCGCAAGGGCGGATCGGAGGCGGCGATCCTGTTCTTCCGCCGGCTCGACCTCGGTTTCCGCATCCGCCGCCTGCGCTTCGTCGCGCGGCGCATCGAGGAGGTGGCGAGCGACGTCACGGACGAACCCGGCCTCGATGTCCTGCGGCGCGAGGTCTATGAGGTGCTCGGCACCCTGCTCCAGCGGCGCGCCCCGGATTTCTTCGGCGCGGAGGTCCGGGCCGCCGCCTGCCACGTCCGCGAGGACGCCGCGGCGGCGGTGGTGGCGCTCGATACCGCCTATGGGCTGAAGGACATCGACGCGAACACCGACCGGCGGCTGACCGAGGCCTTCGCCGGCCTGTCGAAGCCGGTGCGGCGCACGCTGCTGCTCGCCTATCTCGGCTTCGCTTTCTACGACATCGCGACCTTGCCGCTGTT
>CAZACH010000057.1:0-2445 GCA_964483275.1 uncultured Sphingomonadaceae bacterium
TGGCAAGGCTTAGGGGCGGGCGGCCATGGCACCGCTGACCGCGCTCGACATATTGGTGATCCTGCTCGTCGGACTCGGCGGGCTGATGGGCGTGATGCGCGGCTTCGTCACGGAAGTGCTATCGCTGCTCGCCTGGGTCGCGGCGGTGCTGGCGTTGCGCCTGTTCTACGAGCCGGTGCGCGACTGGGCGGAAGGCTTCGTCGGCACGCCGTCCGGCGCCGCCGCCTTGTCCTTCTTCGGGCTGTTCCTCGTCACCTATATCCTGTTCAAGATTCTCGCCGGGCGGCTGGGCGCGCGCACGCGGACCTCGGTGGTCGGTATTTTCGACCGGGCGCTGGGCCTCGGTTTCGGCGCGCTCAAGGGCCTGATCGTCGCCAGCCTGCTGTTCCTTGCCGTCAATCTCGGCTTCGAGACGATCTGGGGCAAGGATGAGACGCGGCCTGAATGGATGACCGCCAGCCGCACCTATCCGTTGATGCGCCTGTCGTCCCGGCTGATCGTCGATTTCGTCGAGCAGCGCCGCCATGTCGGGGAGGAAAAGGACGCGCCGGTCGGCTATGATCAGGAAGAACGGCGCGACCTCAACGAGCTTCTCGACGCCACCAACGCGTTCGCCACCTGATGACCCTGTATCTCCACGACACGCTGGCGCGGGAAAAGCGCGCCTTCTCGCCCGCCGAGCCGGACCGCATCACCCTCTATGTCTGCGGCCCCACCGTCTATAACCGCGCCCATATCGGCAATGCCCGGCCGGCCGTGGTGTTCGACATACTCGCCCGGCTGCTCGGCCATCTCTATCCCGGCCACCGGCTGGACTATGCGCGCAACGTCACCGACGTCGATGACAAGATCAACGCGGCCGCCGCCGTCGAGGGCGTCGATATCTCGGTGATCACGCGGCGGTTCGAGGATTTCTACCTCGCCGACATGGGCGAGCTTGGCGTGCGCCCACCGGCCATCGCGCCGCGCGCCACCGACCATATCGGCCAGATGGTGGCGATGATCGAGCGGCTGGTGGCGTCCGGCCACGCCTATGCGGCGGAAGGCCATGTGCTGTTCCATGTGCCCGCCGACCCCGATTATGGCGCGCTGTCGCGCCGTACGCGCGAGGCGATGCAGGCCGGCGCGCGGGTCGAGGTGGCGCCTTACAAGAAGGACCCCGCCGACTTCGTGCTGTGGAAGCCCTCGACGCCCGACCTGCCGGGCTGGGAGTCGCCGTGGGGACGCGGGCGGCCGGGCTGGCACATCGAATGCTCGGCGATGATCGCGGCGCATCTGGGGCAGACGATCGACATCCATGGCGGCGGGCAGGACCTGATCTTCCCGCATCATGAGAATGAGATCGCCCAGTCGCGCTGCGCCCATGGCGGCGCGCCGCTTGCCCGCTTCTGGCTGCACAACGGCTTCCTGTCGATGGACCGGGAGAAGATGTCGAAGTCGCTCGGCAATGTCGTCACCGTCGCCGACCTGCTGGAGCGGGGCCATCGCGGCGAGACGCTGCGGCTGGCGCTGCTGTCGGCGCATTATCGCCAGCCGCTCGACTGGTCCGACGCGCTGATGACGCAGAGCAAGGCCCGGCTCGACCGCTGGTATCGCGCGCTCGGCCGGCTGGAGGCGACGGGCGTCGACCTCTCCGCCGGCGCGGCGGACGACGGGGTGGTCGCGGCGTTGGGCGATGACCTCAACACGCCCGAGGCGCTGTCGCAGGTCGGACGCCTGCTCGATGGCGCATTCGAGGATGGGAGGGACGGCAAGGCGGCCCTTGCCGGCGTTCATGCGGCGCGCCTGATGGGCTTTCTCGCCGGCGGTGCGGACGCGTGGTTCGGCGCGGGCAGTGACGAGGACGCGACGGCGATTGACGCCCTCGTCATTGCCCGCACCGAGGCCCGCAAGCGCAAGGATTTCGCGGAGAGCGACCGCATTCGCGACCTCCTCACCGCGCAAGGCATTGTGCTGGAGGACGGGCCTGCCGGCACCATCTGGCGGCGCGGCTGACGGGCGGGGCGAAGGGACGCCTCTCGTCAGCGGCATGTCGCCGGCCTATATGGCTCGGGTGTCCAGCCCCCTCTACAACGCCCGCATCCTGCGCCTCGCCGCGTCCATTCCCCATGCCTCGCGCCTGCCGGACGCGCAGGCGACGGTGGAGAAGCGCTCGCCGATCTGCGGCAGCCGGGTCGCGGTGGATGTGGTACTCGATGGCGAGGGACGGCTGGCGGCGCTGGGACAGGAGGTGCGGGCCTGCGCGCTCGGTCAGGCCTCGGCTGCACTGATGGGCGAACATGCCTTCGGCCGCGATGTCGCGGCGCTGGAAGCAGCGCGCGACCAGTTGGCGGCCTGGCTCGCCGGGGAGCGCGAAGCGGCCCCCGACTGGCCCGGCATCGACGTGCTGGCCCCCGCCATTGCCCACAAGGCCCGCCACGCTTCGATCCGCCTCGCCTTCGAGGC
>CAZACH010000057.1:2545-10401 GCA_964483275.1 uncultured Sphingomonadaceae bacterium
GCACGCTCTACGCCATGGCGCTCGGCGGCCCGCGCTGGCTGGGCGCCGTCACGCCGATCGGCGGCACGCTGCTGATCCTCGGCTGGGTCTCGGCGGCAGTCGCCTTCGCGCGGAGCTAGCGCGGCTTCGGCATTATCTCCCCCCGCTCCCGTTCGTCCTGAGCCTGTCGAAGGACGGCAGCGCAGGCCTTCCCGTCCGCAGGGCGCGGAGCGGATCTCGCAAGTGGGTGCAGTCGTCCTTCGACAGGCTCAGGACGAACGGAGGTGGGGGATCATCGCGCGGATTGGCGGGGCCATCCTCCTACGCTTCCGCCAACACCCGTGTCAGGAAGGTCTCGACCCGGCCGAGGTCGACATCGCGGTCGAGATAGGTCTGGCCGATGCCATGGGCGAGCAGGAAGGGCAGCTTGCCGCCCGCCATCTTCTTGTCGTGCGTCATATGCGCAACCAAACGGCTCGCCGGGCCGGTGATTCCCGCCTTGCGTGGATGATCCGCCAGCCCGACCGCGCGGTAATGCGCGGCGATCCGCGCCGCCGCGCCGGGCGGGCACAGCCCTTCGGATTCCGAGAAGCGGAAGGCCAGCAGCATGCCGATCGCCACGGCCTCGCCATGCAGCAGGCGGTCGGAAAAGCCGGTCTCGGCCTCCAGCGCGTGGCCGAAGGTGTGGCCGAGGTTGAGCAGGGCGCGGCGGCCGCTGGTCTCGCGCTCGTCCTCGCCGACGATGCGGGCCTTGGCGGCGACGCTGTGGGCGATGGCGTGGACGCGCGCGCCATCGTCGCCGGCCAGCAGGTCCGCGCCATGCGTCTCGCACCAGGCGAAGAAGTCGGCATCGTCGATCAGGCCGTATTTGACGACCTCGGCATAGCCGGCGCGCAGTTCGCGGGGCGGCAGCGTGTCGAGCGCGCTCGGGTCGATCAGCACCAGCGCCGGCTGGTGGAAGGCGCCGACCAGGTTCTTGCCGGCGGGGGTGTTGATCGCGGTCTTGCCGCCGACCGAGGAATCGACCTGCGACAGCAGCGTCGTCGGCACCTGCACGAAGCCGCAGCCGCGCTTGGCGATGGCGGCGGCGAAGCCCACCAGATCGCCGATCACGCCACCGCCGAGCGCCACGACATGATCGCTGCGCTCGACGCCGAGCGCCAGCAGACGGTCGACGAGGGCGGCCAGCTGCGTCCAGCTCTTGGTGCCTTCGCCCGGCGGCAGCACGATGGTCTCGGCGGCAAGGCCGGCGCTTGCCAGCCCGGCGCGGAAGCGGCCGCCGACCGCCGCGTCCACCGTTTCCTCGCTGATCACGATCAGCCGGCCGCCGCGCGCGAAGCGGGCGAGTTCCGCCCCGGCGCGGTCGAGCAGCCCGGCTTCGATGAGAATGGGATAGCTGCGCTCCCCGAGCGCGACGTCGATACGCTTCATCGGGTCAGCGCCTCCAAAATCGCCTCGACCATGGCTTCGTGCGGCACCTGCCGGCTGACGACCCGGATCGGGGCCTCCGCATAGATCGGGTTGCGCACCGCCGCCAGCGCGCGCAGCACCTCGGCCGGGTCCTTGCCCTTGAGCAGCGGGCGGTTGTCGCGCCGCCGGACGCGGTCGACCAGCGTGTCGATGTCGGCGTCGATCCAGACGGCGGTGGCGCGCTCCAGGATCAGGGCGCGCGTCCCTTCGTCCATGAACGCCCCGCCGCCGGTGGCGATGACGCTCGGCGGCCCTGCGGCGAGGCGCGCGATGACCCGGCGCTCGCCGTCGCGGAAATGGGCTTCGCCGAATTTCTCGAAGATTTCCGGGATGCTCATCCGCGCCGCGACCTCGATCTCGTGGTCGGCGTCGAAGAAGGGCAGCGACAGGCGCGCGGCGAGGCGGCGGCCGACCGTGGACTTGCCCACGCCCATCAGTCCCACCAGAACGATGGGTCGGTCGACGGCCGGAAGCGGCCGTCCGCAAGACAAGTGGGTCGACATCAGCGACAGGGGCTATACACAGACCGGCCCGCCCGGCAAAAGCCCGGTCATGATGTTTGTGCGCATGGGAGGTTCCTGAACGTGTCACGTGGTCCCATCATGCTGATCGTCCTGCTGCTGGTGGTGCTCGCCATCATCTATGGCCTGTCGTCGGTGAATACCGAGGTGGCGCCCCAGCCGGTCGAGAAGCCGCTGACGAATGAAGCGCTTGCTGAATAGGATTTCGGCGAGGGCGCGCTGGTCCGGCGTCGCGGGAATCGCGGCGGCGGTGGGCCTTGCCACCGCGATTCCCGCGCTCGGCCAGGATGCGCCCGAATCATTGCTGCCGCCCGGCTTCGGCGGCTCCGCGCCCGCGCCCGCCGGCCCGCAGCAGCCGGTGGAGCAGCCACCCGCCGCCGCCGGCGCCCCCGCTGTGGCCGGCGCGGCGATCGCGCCGCCGCCGCCGTCCGAGCTGACGCCCGAGGCGATCGCCGCCGAGGCCGCCGCGTCGATGCCGGAGGAGATCGAGCCTTACCGCCTGCCGCCGCAGGTCAGCGAGCCGATCGACGTCGCCGGCCTGCTTACCGACGCCAATGGCGGCTATGGCGCGAACGCCTTCGGCCAGGTCGACGGGCGCTATCTGGTCGGGCTGATGCGCCGCCTCGACGCGCCGGTGCCGTCGCGCTGGGCGCAGATCGTGCTGCGCCGGGCGCTGCTGACCCGCGTCGCGACGCCGCCCCACGTCCGGCCCGCCGACTGGGTGGCGGAGCGCGCCTGGCTGCTGCTGCGCATGGGCGACGTCAATGGCGCGCAATTGCTGATCGGCCGCATCGGGGCGGATCGCTACAGCCCGCGCCTGTACGGCGTCGCGGCGCAGGTCGCGCTGACCTCGGGCGATATCGGCCTGATCTGCCCGATCGCCGATACCGGCGCCGCGCTGAGCAAGGAGGCCTTCTGGCCGATGGCGCGCGCCATGTGCGCGGGGCTGGGCGGCGAATCGAGCCTTGCCGCCGCGCTGATCGACCAGGCGCGCGACCGGCACCGGATCTCCAATTTCGACCTGCTGCTCGCCGAGCGGGTGGCGTCGGCGGGCGCCGGCGGCCGCCGCGCGGTCAATATCGACTGGGCGGAGGCAAGCACGCTCAACACCTTCCGCTATGGCCTCGCCACGGCGGCGGGGGTCACGATCCCTGACAATCTGCTGGCGACGGCGCCGTCGCGCCTGCATGCGTGGCGCGCCGCCGCGCCGGACCTGCCGATGGAGGCGCGCATCGCCTCGGCCCGCATCGCGGCGGCGATCGGCATCGCCTCCTCCGGCGATCTCGTCGACCTCTATGGCGCGCTGATGGACGAGGCGGACAGCTTCACCGGGGCCGAGACGCCGGCCGGCCGCCTGCGCACCGCCTTTGTCGCGGACGACATGGGCGAGCGCATGACCGCGCTGGCGGCGTTCTGGAAGTCGGACGACAGGCTGCAAGGCTATGCGTCGCAGATCGGCAGCGCCCGCGCGGCGGCGCGCATCGTCCCCAATTCGCGCTTCGCCGAGCAGGCGGGAACCTTGGTGGGCGCCATGCTGTCGGCCGGGCTGGACCGGCAGGCGCTGCGCTGGTGGCCGGTGGTGTCGCAGCGCAACGAACCCGGCGACCTCGCCTGGGCGCTGCTCGCGGCCGGCGCGCCGGGCAATGGCGTCGAGGTGACGCGCGGTCGCCTGTCCGACTGGGCGCAGCGGCTGCCGGGCGGGGTGAAGAGCCACCGCGCCGGCCTCGCGCTCGCCGCGCTCGCCGGGCTTGGCCGGGTCGACGAGGACGCGGCGCGGGCGCTCGCCGAGGATTTCGGCACGACGCTTGGCGGCGACAATCGCTGGCTGACGCGGCTTGGCCGCGCGGCGGCGGCGGGGCGCAAGGGCGAGGTGGCGCTGCTCGCCGCCGTCGGCATGCAGACGGCGGGCTGGAACGGCGTGCCGCCGGCCCACCTCTATCACATCGTTGCGGCGCTCAAGCAGGTCGGGCTGGAACCGGAAGCGCGGATGATCGCCGCGGAGGCGATCGCCCGGTCATGAGCGCCGGCGGCGATCGCGACGCGATCGAGCGCTTCCTCGAAATGCTGGCGGCGGAGGCGGGGGCGGCGCCCAACACGCTGGCGGCCTATCGCCGCGACCTCGATGCCGCGTCGGAAACGCTGGGCGGCGCGCTCGCCGATGCCGATGCCGCCGGGCTGGTGCGGCTGGCGGAAAGCTGGGCCGGCTTCGCCCCGGCGACGGCGGCGCGCAAGGCCTCCTCGGCGCGGCGTTTCTTCGGCTTCCTGCATATGGAGGGCCTGCGCGCCGACGACCCCTCCGCCGCCCTGCCGACGACGAAACGCGGCCGGCCGCTGCCCAGGACGCTGGCCTCGGACGATATCGCGGCGCTGTTCGAGGCGCTCGACCGGCGCGAGCAGGACAGGCCCGGCCCGGCCAGCGTCCGGCTGCGCGCGCTGATCGAGCTGCTCTATGGTTCGGGCCTCCGGGCCACCGAGCTGGTGTCGCTGCCGCGCAACGCCATCCGTCCCGGCAAGCCGTTCGCGGTGGTGCGCGGCAAGGGCGACAAGGAAAGGCTGGTGCCGATCTCCGGCCGCGCGGCCGAGGCGGTCGCCCGCCACGTCGCCGGCCTGCCCGGCGAGGCGCGCTACCTGTTCCCGTCGGGCAAGGCGCATCTCAGCCGGGTGCGCCTGTTCCAGCTCGTCCGCGAACTCGGCGCGGAAGCGGGCGTGCCGCCGGACCGGCTCAGCCCGCATGTGCTGCGCCA
The DNA here is from genome assembly GCA_964483275.1 of uncultured Sphingomonadaceae bacterium. Taxonomy (GTDB): domain Bacteria; phylum Pseudomonadota; class Alphaproteobacteria; order Sphingomonadales; family Sphingomonadaceae; genus JBBCJR01. Next base: position 7,260 of record CAZACH010000057.1, read on the forward strand.
TGCCTTCGCCACCCACCTGCTGGAAGGCGGCGCCGACCTGCGCGCGCTGCAAACCATGCTCGGCCATGCCAGCATCGCGACGACCGAGATCTATACGCATCTGACGACCGATTCGCTGGTCGAGCTGGTGGCCACCCGTCACCCCCTCGTTGACGGCAGGCGACGCGACTCGTAACCGTTTTCGCTTCTGGCGCCGGCGTCGCGCGCTGTTGGGAAATATATGGTCGCCTATCTGGATTTCGAAAAACCCGTCGCCGCGCTGATCGACCGCATTGATGAGCTGCGCCAGACCGTGGGTGATGACGGCGTCGATATCAGCGCCGAGATCGACAAGCTGGGCGTCAAGGCCGATCGCCAGCTGCGCGACATCTATGCGCGGCTGACCCCGTGGCAGAAGACGCAGGTCGCCCGCCATCCCGAACGGCCGCATTTCAAGGATTATGTCGCCGGCATGGTCGTCGACTTCCTGCCGCTGGCCGGCGACCGCGCCTTCGCCGACGATCAGGCGATCATCGGCGGCATGGGCTGGTTCCGGGGCCGGCGCGCGATGATCATCGGCCACGAGAAGGGCGCGGACACGCAAAGCCGGCTCCGCCACAATTTCGGCATGGCCAAGCCGGAGGGCTATCGCAAGGCGATCCGCCTGATGGAGCTGGCCGATCGTTTCGGCCTGCCGGTGATCACGCTGGTCGACACCTCCGGCGCCTTTCCGGGCGTCGAGGCGGAGGAGCGCGGGCAGGCCGAAGCGATTGCCCGCGCCACCGAAACCTGCCTGCGCCTGTCGGTGCCGATGGTCTCGGTGATCGTCGGCGAGGGCGGATCGGGCGGCGCGGTGGCGCTGGCCGCCGGCAACCGCGTGCTGATGTTCGAACATGCCATCTATTCGGTGATCTCGCCGGAGGGCTGCGCGTCGATCCTGTGGCGCACCGCCGACAAGGCGGCCGATGCGGCCGAGGCGATGAAGGTCACCGCCAGCGATCTGAAGCGGCTGGGCGTGATCGACGAGATCGTGCCGGAACCCGTCGGCGGCGCGCAGCGCGACCCGGCGGCCGCGCTGCAATCGCTGGGCGATGCGATCGAGCGTACCTTGCAGTCGCTCGACGGCCTGTCCGGGGACGCATTGCGCAGCGATCGCCGCGCCAAGTTCCTGAACATCGGCAAGGCGGGTTGAGGAACCCTTTGGGCGCAGGCGGATTTGTTCCACTTTGGGAACGATAGAGGCGGTTATGGCGGGGAATGGCTTGAAGGCGCTGGCGTTGGTCGCGGTCACGGGCACCGTGCTGCTGGCATGCGACAATCAGGGCGCGGGGGCGCAGTCGGCCTCGGCGGCGCGCTCCATCTCCGCCAGCGACAAGCGCACGGGCGCGCAGGCCCATCCCCAGCTTCTTCAGGAGTTCGGCGGCGCCTATAGCGGGCCGCAGGCCGCCTATGTCACCTCGGTCGGGCGGCGCGTGGCGATGCAGTCCGGCCTGTCCAACTCGCAGCAGGATTTCACGATCACGCTGCTCAATTCGCCGGTCAACAACGCCTTCGCCATCCCTGGCGGCTATGTCTATGTGACGCGCCAGCTGCTCGCGCTGATGAACGACGAGGCGGAGCTGGCCTCGGTGCTGGGGCATGAGGTCGGCCACGTCGCGGCGCGCCATTCGTCAAAGCGCAACACGCGCTCCACCCTCGGCTCGCTGGGGTCGCTGCTGGTCGGCGTGCTCACCGGCTCGTCCGAACTGATGCAGGTGGCGGGGCAGGCGGCACAGCTTTACACGCTGAGCTATTCGCGCAGCCAGGAATATCAGGCCGACGATCTCGGCATCCGCTATCTGGCGGGGGCCGGCTATGACCCGATGGCCGCCGCCGATATGCTCGCCTCGCTGGATGCGCAGTCGACGCTCGACGCCCGCGCCGCCGGTCGCGACCAGCGCTCGGTGCCGAGCTGGGCCAATTCCCACCCCAACACGCCCGACCGCGTCGCCCGCGCGCGCAAGAAGGCGAACGAAACCCGCGCGACCGGCGGCAACCGCAATCGCGACGCCTTCCTCGCCGCGCTGAACGGCGTCATTTACGACGACGACCCCAAGCAGGGCATCATCGACGGCGCGACCTTCCGCCATCCCGACCTCAAGTTCCAGTTCCAGGCGCCGTCCGGCTTCGCCATGCAGAACAGCCCGAGCGCGGTGCTCGTCTCCGGCAGCGGCGGGCAGGCGCAGTTCGGCGGCGGCACGCTCAGCGGCGGGCTGGACGCCTATATCGGCAAGGTGTTTCAGGGGCTGGCCGGCAATCAGGGCCAGATCCAATATTCGGAACCGCAGAAGACGACGATCAACGGGCTTGAGACCGCGTCATCGACGGCGCGCGCCAACACCCAGTCGGGGCAGGTCGACGTCACCGTCACCGCCTATCAGTTCGGGCCGGGCACCGCCTATCATTTCGTGACGATCGCGCCGGCGGGCAGCGGGCTGGGGCCGTTCCGTTCAATGATCCAGTCGGTCCGCCGCCTGTCCGACAGCGAGGTCGCGCAGATTCGCGGGCGCAAGGTCGAGGTGGTGACGGTCAAGGCCGGCGACACGGCGCGCAGCCTGTCCACGCGCATGGCCTATGGCGACTATCAGCTCGAACGCTTCCTGACGCTCAATGCGCTGGCGGCCAATGACGCGCTGCGGCCGGGGGAAAAGGTCAAGCTGGTCGTTTACGCGGCGCGCTGAGGCCGACGCAAAGAAAAAGGCGGCGCGAACAATGTCCGCGCCGCCTTCCGTGTTAAATGGAGCGGATGATCAGGTGCCGCTCATGTTGGCTTCAACGTCGTTGAACGTATCGCTCAGGGTGTTGCCGAGCGCGCCCATGGCGGTGATCGCGGCAACCGCGATGAGGGCGGCAATCAGGCCGTATTCGATGGCGGTCGCGCCCTTTTCATTTTTAAGCAGCTTACGGAAGAAAGCCATTTTAGGTCTCCTTGGTCTTAAATCGTCTCAAAATCACCCGGTGCCGCCGGCGTCGGCCGGGTCAGCGCTCACCTGATTAATCCTGGGGAGTTGAAAATTTCTTAACCGGCCGCATCATTTCTTGATCGAAATAATCAGACGGCAGTCACTTTCTCGGTGACATAATCCCATTTGTTGGTCGTGGATTCGGCGACCACCGAGAGCGC